>JACPKO010000016.1 GCA_016186985.1 Candidatus Daviesbacteria bacterium | reverse complement strand
CTCTTTTTGGTCTTTTTTCCACACTAAACATCTATCCTCTCTCCGCCGTACTGCTCTGTTTCTTGCTCTTTTGAATTAGTATTTGCTCTTACCCTTAGTTGCGACCTCAGGAGGTGTAAATACAGGAGCCCCACTCACAAATTGCCCGCTGCTTCCCTTCTTCTTTTTTTTCTTTTCTCCTTTGAAAAAATCCCCTGCCATAAGATAATTTTAAGTTTTCACAAGGGGTTTTGTCAAATGTTTTCAGGATTAAATCATGCCTGAGAAATTTAGTCCCGGCCAGTGGTGTTTAGTGAATAACATTTCTATCTTTTGAAAAGGCTCAATATCCAATTCCATATCTTTACGACAACGGAAGTTTGTTTTTGTTCTGCGGGCTCTTGGGTCGGTTGTGCCGAGGGCGAAGCAGAGATGGAGGCTGAAGGGGAGGACAAAGGTAAAGGACTGATGATTGGTTTTGCAATGGGCTTAACTGGAGCTTTTACAGTGGGTTCGGGAGTGGTTTGGACTCCTTTCACATCAGCTCCGGACGGAGATGGTAATGGCGTTTGCTGAGGTTTATAAATTTTAATTTGGTGAACTTCTTCGCAAATTCCACATTTTCTTTCCGGGGACAGAGTTGGGTTAGGATCACCATATCCACAACCTCGTTCATTACACCAATCATAAGGCCTGGGAGAAGGAAGAACTTTGCTAGGATTGTAAATTTCTCCACTTTCAGTTGAAGTTTGGGCAAAAGAAAAAGGTGTTAGGAAACCAAACGTTATCCAAAGTACAGCTATTAATAACACTTTGTTCATATCGTAAGATCCGCATCAAAGATTCTTACTCCACCTATCCCTCTTTTCTAAAACATTCTTTTATATCCGACTCAAATACATCCAAGTCAAAATCAGATATTTTGAATTCTGCTTTTGCAATTTCAATAGACCGAAGAATGGATTCACAAATTAGTTTATATGCCTCTCTTGCGTCTGCGACTATAAATTCGTTTCAATCAATCTTTAATCGAAATTCAACTTCTTGTTTATTTTTACGATATCTCTTGATTTGTTGAAAAAATCCCCTGCCATAAGATAATTTTAAGTTTTCACAAGGGGTTTTGTCAAATGTTTTCAGGATTAAATCATGCCTGAGAAATTATTATGAGGCCAGTGACTTTTTAACTGGTTAACTAAATATTCACCGCTTACCTGCTCCGGTAAAATCACATAATCCGCACCCAGTGCTTTTAACGCCCTGGCGTGTTTTTTATCCATAGCCCTTGCTATAACTTTCGCCCTGATTTTCTTTTTACGGCATTCATCCAGTAAAACCTCTGTATCATACATATCCCTGGTTGTTGATATTACAAGCTTAGCATTTTCAAGCTTAAGGTTTCCAAGCATCTCTACGTCGCCCGCATCTCCATATAAAACCCTGAAGTTTCTCTTTTTTAGATCCTCAACAATATGGGGATTAAAATCCATTACTACAAATGGAATACTTTGTTTGTCCAAATACTCGACTACCGGCCCTCCAAGCCTGTGGGCTCCAATCACAATTACATGATCTTCTAAATTATCCAGAACCTTAGTTTCCATAAAGTGAATATTGGTTTGATGTTCAAAAAACGGCAATATTGGTAAAAGGAACGAATAGATTTTTTTTGAGTGAGCTATTAATGTTGCCGAGATTATAATTGAAACAACCGTAACCGGAGCCATCACCGACAATGTAACACTCGGGACTATTCCCATTTCTACTCCCAGTAGTAAGATTATGAGGGAAAATTCGGAAATTTGCGAAAGATTAAGGGATGTTTGAAAGAGTGTATGCTTCCTGAATCCGAACATCCCCAGGACCAGCAGGAAAATCAGGGGTTTAAAAACAACCGCAAAGATTATAAAAACGACGATGACATGCCAAACCGAAAAAATCTCTGAAAGTACGACTGCAGATCCTAAATAGATAAAGAACATCGCCACAAAGAAGTCACGTAGTGGCTTCATTTTTCCCTGAATCTGCAGATGGTATGGGCTGGTCGCCAAAGCTACACCTGCCAAAAAAGCACCGATCACAACAGAAAATCCTGTCAGCAGCGCCAAAGCAGTAAAGAGGAAACACCAGGTAATTGCTGTCAGGAATAATAACTCTACGGACGAGGCTACAGAATCGAAGATCCTTTGAAGAAAATATTTGGAGGCAAGAAATGTTAAAATAAAGAGAGAAAGTGCTTTTAAAAAAAGCCAAAGAAGCGGGATAAGGCTTGTGGGAGCAAAACTGTTGCCCCCCAAACCCACTGAGATAAACATCAGCGCCATAATGGCAATTAAATCTTCAACCAGTAAAATACCAAGGGATAACTTTCCATAAAGGGAAGATAAATCTCTTTTTTCAAGAAGCAATTGAATTACAACAATTGTTGAAGAAAAACCTAAACCTAAACCCATTAGTAAGCTCGAGATTTGAGTAAAGCCAAAAAAACCAGCTAAAGCAAATCCTGCTAGTGTAGATATTAAAACCTGTGCTAATGATACAATTATTATCGGCTTACCTAAAGACCTGATCTCTCTTAAGTCCAGCTCCATCCCGATTAAAAACAACACAAAAGCAATCCCTAAATCAGGCAAAATTTTAAAAATCCCTAAAGTTTTCGGGTCAAACTGGCTGACAACCGCGAGTAAAACCCCGCATACCAGATAAGCAATTATCAGGGGAAGTTTTAATTTATGAACAAAATATCCCAGAAAAGATGAAAGTGATAATACCAGGGCAAGTTGTAAAAATATATTATCCATCGTTGGAATGTCTAATTAAGCACGAAACTCGAATATCTAAATTCGAAATAACATCTAAAATCAAATACTCAAATTTTAAACAGTTTTAAATATTTAGATTTAATATTTTTAATTTGTTTCGTATTTCGGATTTCGTGCTTCGAATTTATTTAACTTCATTAAGTATAGATAGTGCATATTTTAAATCCTCTGGGAGTTCACTCTTAAACTCCATCCTTTTCCCTGTTTTGGGATGAGTTATTTCCAACCTCTTAGCATGTAAAAATTGCCTCGGACACCACCTGCGGTCAAGCCTTACGGTTTTTCTACCGCCATATTTTTCATCTGAGACAATCGGGAATCCGATATACTTTAAATGTACCCTAATTTGGTGAGTACGTCCAGTTGTTGGTCGCGCTGCGACCAAAGTGAATAGTGAGTAGTGACTAGTGAATAGTTTTTTAAATTGTATTTTAGAAAATCCCGCAAAAACTTTCTTAATTTGCTCTGAAGGCATCTCTAAGCGTTTAACTGGTATAAATGTCGTCTGGGCTTCTTTTGAATCTTCATCTTCCCAGACTATAAATTTCTCGCGGTTTCCGGGATTTCGGGCGATTGCGCCTTTTACAGTTTTTTCTTCTCTAAATTCCCCGTGTACTAAAGCTAGATATTCTTTTTTAACTAAGCGGTTTTTAAATTGTGCCTGCAAATTCTCCAAAGCCTCCTGGGTTTTAGCCGCAATCAAAACTCCGGACGTGTTCTTATCTAAACGATGTACTATCCCTCCCCTATCCAGGTTAATTTTATGTTCTTTTGTTAATATCTCCGAGATTGTTTCTCCTGTGCTTGTATCGGCGGGAGTGACAACAATTCCGGCACTTTTATTAATAACCAAAATCTGGTCATCTTCAAACAAGACTTTAATTTTTTGCATGATTTAAGTAATTAAATTGGAGATTTGAAGGTAGTTATGGATTTCCTGAAGAACTTGGTCAGGGTTAAGAGCCGACTTAATCATATAACCTGCTGCTCCTGCTTCGAAACAACTCTTAATGATAGCGTCCTGGCCAATGTTTGTAAGTATCACAATTGGTCCATTGGCTTTAACCGAAGGGATTGTTTTTGTTTCCCTTAAAACTGCCAGCCCGTCTTTTTTAGGAAGCATTATATCCAAAAGGATCAAATCATAACCGCCTTCATGAATTTTAGCGCCAGCTTCTTCTCCATCAGGAGCAGTCTCAACTTTCATTCCTTCTGAGACCAGCAGCTCCTCATAAAACTCTCTAAGGAACTGGTCATCTTCAACTATCAAAACCCGCTTTTTTTCATCCATAGATTTTTCCTAAGTAATTTTTACCATAACGAGCCTTTGCTTTCAACCTGATTACTTATCCATAACTACTTCAGCCGGTTCATTAGGATAAGCCTGGATAGCGACAGGTTCTAACAGTCTTGATCCTCCTTCTGGTTTGTATTGATAGTTTTGCGCTTCTTTTAAAACCTGCGGTGTCGCAACAGGCAATGAGAAAGTAAATCTAGCCCCTTTATTTTCGCCTTCTGAGGCCACCCAAATCTTTCCTTTCATAAGATCAACTAAACTTTTGCTGATAAAAAGGCCCAGCCCGGTACCACCGGTTGAAGAGGCGGCTATATAAGAATTTTCAAGCCTTGAAAACTTTTTAAACAATCTGGACAAATCATTTTTTGAAATGCCCACACCATTATCGGCAATAGAGATGTCAACAAAGTTGCCATCATTTAAATAAGACACTATAACCTTACCGTTAGCCGGCGTAAATTTTAGCGAATTCCCCAAAATGTTAAGTAATACCTGATGGACTTTATTCGGGTCAGCAAACACTTTTGGGGTCGGGATATTAGAGGCGGAAACTTGCAGGTTTTTTTCTCTGGCTTTGGCATCTATTTCAATCAGGACCTCCCCAACTAAATTTTGCAAATCAAAAACCTGAGGATTAATTTCAATCCTGCCCGACTCAATTCTGGAAACATTTAACATATCGTTGACTAAATTTATCAGTCTTTCCGTTGAAACCAGTGTCCTTTGCAAATATTTTTTTAGCTTGTCAGTTAAAGGCATATCTGCCCTGTTTAAAGCCATCCAGGCATAGGAACGTATAGCTGTCATAGGCGTACGCAATTCATGGGAAGCAATCGATACAAAATCATCCTTTAACTTATCCAGCTGGTGCAGTCTTGAATTCATTTTATAGACTTCTTCTGTTACCTGAGAGAGCGAGATTTCGGTATCATGAATTTTATAAGCAAAATTCAAAAGGTTTGTGATCAGCATAATTAATTCTTTTTCCTCATCTGAGATAGTTTCATTCTCCCTTTGGGTACCTAAAGTTAAAACCCCTAGAAGATTGTTGGCCCGCATAACAGGAGAAAGAATGAGAGTTTTAACTTGAGGTATCTGTTTATTTAAAAGAGCAGCTTCTGATGTAATAAAAATCCTTCCCCAAAGCAGCTCCTTTTCCCAATCATGTCTGTTGTCTAAAAGTAAATCGACATTAATTACAGTTGGCGGCAAATCAACCCGGGTTGATAAAAAACTTGAATCGGCAAAGAAAGATTGGGTTACCTTTGAATCATGACCCAATAGAATTACATCAACAAAATCAAAATTCATACCGATTGACAGAAGCTGTAACAAAATTTGGGGCAGGAGATAATTAAAAACTGACTTTGAATCATTAGATGCCAGTAATATCTGCTGAAGCCGCAGATATGCGTTTATCGATTGTGAGGACAGCATACAAACATAATATCACGTTTTTAATTCTTGCTGCCTTTTTTTGAACAGTTGATGCAGAGGGTTGCTGTAGGAACAGCATCAAGACGCTCTGGTTCGATCTTTCTTCCGCAATTTTCGCACATACCGTATTTGCCTGAAGCCATTGATTGTAGAGCACGCTTTATCTTAATCAGTATGTCCTGCAAAGATTTTTTGACAGCCACAGTCCTGGTGTGAGTATCCGCTACCCACGAATCTGTACCGGGTTCCGAGCTCTCCACAGGAGCCTCGGAATTAACCGGATCATCCTTATCAAGGAGTATTATTTCCTCCTCGACCTTTTTCTGCTGGTTTAGAAGCATGCTTTTAATTTTATCCATAGTGCCCATAATCTAAAAATTGTCCGGATTGGGTTTGATATGAAGAAACTTAAACAGCTTCTTTCTACCCCGTCCGAACATAATCCTCAAATTGACCCAGTGATTATACCATCCCCTGGAAATATTTGCCAAGACTTGTGACTGGGTTTTTCTGTCTGTGAAGAATTTCCACAGTTTTTTTAAATCATCAACGGGAGTTTTTCTATAAACCTGGTAATAAAGTCTTAATCCTATGCTAAGAACAGCCACTGCGCCCAGAAGGTCTAGGTTTAAACTTAGCTCAAATGTTTTTAGTTGATGAGATGGAGATTTCAGCAAAAGGGAAAAAAGTTTTACTGCTCCAATTAAAATTAGCCCTTTTGAGAAAAGCGATCCCTGGATATGGAAATTTATTGCAGCTTTCCAAAAAGTTAAAAAGCTTATGAGAAAAATTAAGCCTTCTAAAAACTGTATTGGGAAACGCTTGCCTATGACTCCGATTTGCAAAACTCCTATAAACAAGTTTGTTTCAATACCGACTGCGCATCCCCCCAGCAAACATCCAATTTCTGCAAAAAAAGCCGCCAGCAAAAAACCGACAATCCCAAAATCGCCCGCTTGAAGAAAGCTGAGTTTTTTTCCTCCGGAAAGAGCTTTTTCATTTTTTTTTGTAAGCCAAGCCAAGGTTAACAAGCTTCCAAATAAAGCACCCCAAAACGAAAGGCCGGGATAACTGTTTAAAAAAAAGATTTTGGCAGGCGAGTCAAACTCCCTTAAGTTGGTTAAAACAAAAACAATCCTGGAGGCTATAAATCCGGCGCCTACTGTCAAAAATATAAAGTCTAAAATTTTCTCTGAGTCTATTTCATATCCCCGGGCCATTCTCCAAACAGCAAAACTGCCAAGAATTATTCCTATCGTTAAAAGGAAACCAAATGAAGAAACCTGGAAATTCCCGATATTTAATAAAACTGGATGCATCTTGAGGTTAATATAACACTTCCCGGCGGAAATTTGCCATTAGTTGACATGATTGCTATACTGATCTTTAGAAGTTATGACTGCAACAGCACATGCTCTTGTCGGCGGGGCAATAGCTTATTCGGTACAAAATCCCGCACTCGGAATCAGCCTATCATTTCTTTCCCATCCGCTTTTAGATTTTATCCCCCACTGGGATTTCGCCTGGGGGTGGAGGAAAAAAACTAAGTTTAAACTGTTTTGTGAGGCAAGTCTGGATCTAACAGCAGGGATCGTGCTTTCTTATGCCTTATTTGGCCAATTTATGAATCCTTATTATTTTTTAGCGTGCTTGTTTGGATCAGTTGTCTGGGATTTAATGGAAATTCCTTATTGGTTTTTTAACTGGAGGTTTTTCCCTTTTTCTTTTTTGCACAACATCCAGCATCATATCCAGGGAAAAGCCAAGCTTCCGTGGGGCGTTTTAACTCAGGTTGTAACTGTCGGGGTAATTATTTTACTGCTTCAAAATTTCCACACCGTCTAGGGGGTTTAGCTACGCTCTTCCATTATAAGATTTTCTAAAAAATTACGAAAATCATCACCTATGTCTTCATGTTTGAGCCCGTATTCAATAATGGTTTTAAGATACTCAAGCTTATTACCTGTATCCCTGTAAATTGCGTCTTTTATTTCTACTGCGTGGACCGGAATACCCTGATCAATTAAAGCCTGGACACCAAAAGTGTATACAAGCTCCTGCCCCTCCTCTAAAGTTTTTTCTGCCTTTTCGAGTGGTTCATAAATATCAGGTGTAAAAATATATCCTGACATAACAGTTGTATCAGAAGGTGATGCGCTGGAACTTCCGGGCTTTTCGACAATGCTTTTTACCCTAAGCACACCGTCTTCAACATAATCCCCTCCTACAAACCCGTATTTTTTATAATCTCCTTCTGATTTAACCTTGCCTGCGGCCAGGATTGTTGAGCCGTATTTTTCATAAGCTTCAATAAGCTGTCTGGCGCGGCTTGGGGTGGCATCTATAAAATCATCACCGAAAAACAGCATAAATGGATCGTTACCCATAATGTGCTTAGCGTTTAAAATTGGAGTCGCATTTCCCTGCGGTCCTTTTTGGCGGACATATACAAATTCGGCTAAATCTGAAATCTTTCGGACCATTTCCAAGGCTTCGGTTTTGCCGCTGGATAAAAGTTTTTCCTCGAGTTCAAAATTATTGTCAAAATGGTCTTCAATGCTTCTCTTATTCCAACCTGTAACAATGACGATCGTTTCAATCCCGCCGTCAACCAGCTCCTCAACCACTCTTTGGATAATAGGCTTATCCACAAGAGGCATCATCTCCTTAGGCATTGCCTTTGTCTGAGGTAAAAATCTCGTTCCAAATCCTGCAGCGGGGATTAATGCTTTTTTTATTTTTGCCATTGTATGAAAGATTACTTTAAAAAAAATCTTTTATCAAGAGACTTTCCGATTTTTTTCTTGAGGATTCGTAATAAATTCAGCGTCTCCGTGAAGTATAGCTAGTTCTCTCGTATATCTCACTCTTGCAGAACCGGAAGCATTCTCTAATAACGCTTTTAAGGTTGTCGCTAATGTTACTTCAGCATTGCCTAAAATACCCTCGCTTGGTGTATCTTCTATGCCTAATCTCTTTGCACCTTGAATCAATAGTAGAGCCTCGGAAGTCGTAGCACCCCTTCTACTCGCAGGATTATTTACTAATTGTGTGTAAAATTTAGGATCAGCGTCGCCTCCAAATATAATTTCATGCCCCAAATGAATATCGGATGATCTTAGTCTTCTGCCAAGTTCTCCAAACGGGACTTCACCAGAAATATTCTCTGGTCTACTTGAAGCTATTCCAATAAAAGCTCCATTTTCTACTCGTACTCTTAAATGGCTCGGCCATTCAGCATTAACTCTCATTTATTTCACTCTCTCAACATATTCCCCGGTTCTTGTATCAATTTTTACCTTTTCCCCCTCGTGCATGAACATTGGGACCTTTACGACCAAACCATTTGATAAGGTTGCTTCTTTGTAAACATTGGAAACAGTATTCCCCTTTTCCTCAGGACCTGTTTCTGAAATTTCATAAACTAAGCTGTTAGGAAGTTCTATTGCGAGCGCTTCTTCTCCCGCAACAATAAGCGGAACTTCCAGTCCTTCATATAAATATACCCTTGCACCTGTTATAAAGGCTTTCTCGGTTATAGCACCCGAGCGCAGATTTTTAGCTTTTACTTTGATTGTACCGGACCCCCGCCCCATTTTAATGTGCTCGTAAGTAATAACCTGCCAAAGGTTTCCGTCTTCTATAAAAACAATTCCTGCCCGAAGCTCTGATGCATTTATGTTAGCCATATTGAAAATTAAACCTTAGGAAACAAGTTCTATTAAAGATTTTACCCCCACACCTGTAGCGCCGACCCCTCTAAATGGCTTAGGCTTCATATCCCAGGCTGTCCCTGCTATATCAAGGTGAATCCACTCTGTTCCCTCCTCTATCCCGGCCTCGATAAATTTGGCGCCGATTATTGATCCGGCAGCGGACCGGTGAGAACCTCCATGACCTAAGTTGGTAATATCTGCCATATCTGATTTAATCATTTCATTAAATTCTTCATACACTGGAAATTCCCACATTTTTTCCCCGTATTTTTCTGCAGTTTCCATAAACTTTTTAGTAAACTCTTTCTTATTGCCAAACACCCCGGTTATATGATCCCCCAAAGCAACAATTATTGCACCTGTTAGGGTTGCAAGATCGACAACTTTTGTTGCTTTAAAATCTTTTTGGGCATAGCTTACAGCATCAATTAATACAAGTCTGCCCTCCGCATCAGTATCAATAACTTCAACAAATTTTCCGCAGTAAGATTTGACAATATCCCCAGGCCTTTGTGCTTTTCCCCCTGGCAAATTTTCCGTAACTGCCATAACTGCAACAACATTTGTTTTTAAATTCAGTTTTGCAATAGCAGAAATTGCGTTCATAACTGCAGCTGCTCCTGCCATATCGTATTTCATTTCATGCATAGCACTTGATGGTTTAATTGAGATTCCGCCTGTATCAAAAGTTATTCCTTTACCGACAAATGCCCATTTTTCTTTTGATTTAATATCCCCCGTATATTCAAGTGAAATCATGAACGAAGGCTCATCAGACCCCTGCGCCACACCGGTAAATGCTCCCATCCCTTTTTTCTTTGCCTGTTTTTCATCTAAAACAGTAATCTTGAGCTTAGTTTCCTTCGCAATTTTTTTAGCCGCTTCCAGCATATATGTAGGGGTCATTAAATTCGCAGGCAGATCTCCGAGTTTTCTGGTTAAATTTATAGAATCTGCAATAATCTGACCTTTTCTTAATCCTTCCTGTAGTCCCCTTTCGGCGCGGTCAACCAGGAATTCAACTGAGCTAAGCATATAGGGCTCGTGGGCTGACTTTAAATCTTTAGTCGGATCATAGGAAGCTATCTCAACACCCAGTGAAGCTGCATATGTTTTTTCCTCTTCGCTTAATTTTCCCTCTTTAGGCAAAACGAAACTCAAAGATTTTGCTTTTTTTAGAAGGGATTTTACTGCTGCACCAGCTAGGTTCTGGAGGTTTACGAATTCAAATTTGTCCTTTTTCCCAGCTCCGATAATAAGAATTTTAGAATCAGGAGAATATAAAATCTGGGTTTCGAAAAGCTTACCGAATTTTGGGTAATCGGAAAGGTAGCTTTTTACAACAGAAATTCCGTAATCTTTTCTGTCATCTTCAAAAATTGGCAAAACCAGAAAACCGTCTTTGATCTCAGTTAAGGGCTTTGTAGCAAGCTGGATTTTCATAACAAGTAAATATAAGGTTAATTTGCTTTGAAGTCAAGAACTGCCAAAACTAAAACATTATTTAGACGACCGTCCAATTAATGATTTAATATCAGATTTTAATTAGTTAAGCAAGTTGGTATAATTACCCAGATTTAGCAGGCCGAAGTGGCGGAATGGTATACGCGGTAGTCTCAAAAACTACTAGTCGCAAGGCTGTGTGGGTCCGACTCCCACCTTCGGCACAAAAAATTTCAGACAAGGTTTATCCTTGGCTGATAATTTTTTATGACAAGGATTGGGAATTGGACTTAATCTTTGATTAGGTTAGACTTTTGTGAAGCAAAAGAAACGTTCTTGCACGAAGTGCAAGGTTGTTACTCACACCTTCGGCACAGACAAAAAAGATCAAAAATACAAACATTGCTTACAACGGTTTATGCTTATATTGCAGCTGCCCCCAACAGTTCCAGGTATAAATTCAGTTCCAGTAAATATTTTGCATCTGCATTCATTATGGGTTTTGCAAACTGTATCCGGCCCTGTTTCTGTGGATATAACAGGATTATTTAAAAAATAAAGCAAAAAAGCCGCCGAAAGCAGAATTGTTATAATGATCAAAATACGGCTAAAGCCATTTTGGTACATTTGTTTAAGCTATATCAAATGTAGCATTTTAAATTTTAACAAACAATGGAAATCTTAAATTCTCTCAATTGACTCTTCAGCTCGTATTTGTTTAAGTATAATCAATGAAATCAATTATTGGACTTGTCGGCGAGAAGGGTTCGGGGAAGGACACTTTCGCAAAATTCCTTAAGGAAATTATCAAAGACAAATCTGTTGTCCATCTTCGGTTCTCAGACCTTCTAAGGCAGACTTTAAAACTCTGGGGTCTTGGGGAAACCAGGTCAAATTTGCAAAAACTGGCTCAACTTTTAGAAGACGGCTTCGGACCGGGAACAGTTGCCCACGGTATTGAAATTCAAATCCAAAACACCCAAGCGGATATTATAATTTTGGATGGAATCCGCTGGCAACCGGATGTCAAACTTTTAAAAAAATTTCCCGGCAGTACTTTAATTTATATAACTGCTGATCCAGAGTTAAGATTTGAACGGCTTAAGAAAAGGGGCGAAAAAGACGGGGAAAATAATATGAGTCTTGAACAGTTTCGCAAAGAGGAAAAAGCTAAAAACGAATTGCTTATACCGGAAATTGGTAAAAAAGCCGATATTAAGATTGAAAATAACGCATCACTTAAGGATTTTAAATTAAAGGTGGAAGAAGTAAAAAATAATTTAAGCCTTAGCTAAAGCCCTTTTGGATTTAAGGAAGAAAAATCCCACCACCGAGGCTGTTACAATCGGTGAAAACCATTCGGGGATGTTAAAACCAAAGCTGTGTAAAATCATGATTAAACCCAGAAAAAACACCGAATACATAGCTCCGTTTTTTAAATAAGCGTATTTTTTAATGTTTTCAATATTCCTTAAGGTTAGCTCCCGGACAACAAAAGCACCGATCCCGTTTCCGATTAAAATTAGCGGAACGGAAACCGTAAAGGCGAAGGCCCCCAAAACCCCGTCGATTGAAAAGGTTCCGTCAATTGCCTCAAGGTATAAAATCTTGCTCCAATCCGAAGTGCTGGTTTTGCTCTTAAGCAGATCTTTTTCAGCCTTTTGGGCATTTTCTTTAAATCCATGGGTGATAAAAAATACTGTTGAGCCCACCACAGCACCAAAAGCCATCATCTGACTGATATGAAGCGCAAACCAAACAATGGTGGCGAGGATTATCGACACCACTGCATAAAACCAGACTCCCTGGGAAAAAATAAACCTCTCTCCTTTTAAACCGAAATTTTTGGGTTCAAGAAAAAGCCAGTGGAAGAAAATAAAAACCATAAAAATGCCGCCCCCCACCAAAAGAACAGGGGCTGAACTTTCAATCTCCTCAACCACATGCGGATCATTGGAAAATGTAGCGGTTATCGCGCCAATCGGCCCAACCGAAGGATTAACAGCCCAGACAATGAAAAAAGGCAATAGTCCGCGAAGCGCAAACACCGCAACCAAAAGCCCCCAGGTTAAAAACCACTCGGCATTGATAATTGCGTTATCAATCGAGGTGACTGTTTCAAAAAGAGCAAGCCCTAAAATTATTAAAAGAATCGAGGCAAAATCCATTATTTAATTTTTTCTACTATTTCCCTCCATGATTTTACCCTAACGACATTTTCAGGTAAACTCTCAGATTGGTTCCACGGCGCATCGATAAGAAAAACCTTAATCCCGCTCTCTGAACAATCCAGAGCATTATCTAAATGGTCTTCTATTATTATTTTTGCTCCAATTTCTTTACAAACTATAGACTTTTTTTTAAATTTATCCCTTTCGTCCCTTGCAAAATGAAGAGGCAAATCAATTCCCTTAAAATGAATGTCCAACCATTTGCGGGTTTCTTTTTCTATAACTTTAGGTCTTGCTGTGAGCAGGTGGGGAGCATATCCAAGCTCTATCAATTTTTTTATACCCCGATGCGCACCTTTTATAGGCTTTAGCCTTTCCAGGAGACTGAACGTCTTAAACTCAAGATACCTAATATGCATTTCATCCCTGTCAGTTCCCAGGATTTCGTGAAGGTAATAATTTTTAAAATCTTCCCTCTTAGCAGAAGTTTTGTACATTAAGTTATGAAAATAAACAAAATAAGACAGAAAATCAGCAAGGACCTCATCAATATCAACAGCGATCACTTTTTTTGCGGGAGCTTTCATCTTAATCTTTGTGAGGCTGTGATACCTTGCGGGTTTTTTCCATACCATAGAATTTAAGCCTATCCCCTCTAAAAATCAGGTCAATCTCTCCCAAGGGTCCGTTCCTGTGCTTTTGGATATCAAGCTTAACTGACTCAAAATTATCTGCATCCTCACGGTAGATAAACATAACCACATCCGCATCCTGCTCTATTGCGCCTGATTCGCGCAAGTCAGCTAACTGCGGTTTTTTGCTTCCGCGCGCCTCCACAGCTCTTGAAAGCTGGGACAACGCAAATACAGGAATTTTTAGTTCCCTGGCTAAATTTTTTAAGGACTGGGAAATTTCCGAAACCTCCTGCACCCTATTTTCCAGATTCCGTCCCCGCATCAGCTGCAAATAATCTACAACAAGCATTTTTAAGCCATGCTCGGCCTGAAGCCGCCGAGCTTTTGTACGCATTTCTGAAATCGATAACCCAGGCGTATCGTCTATAAAAAGAGGTGCCTCTGCGAGCTGTCCCATAGCGTGGGACAACCTGTCAAAATCCTTCTCGTCTAACCTGCCGGTTTTTAACTTCCATGCATCTATATCAGCTTGCCCAACCAATAACCTGTCAACTAATTCTTCCTGGCTCATTTCAAGAGAAAAGATCCCTACGGGAATCCCTCCGACGACGGCAGCGTGCTGGGCAATATTTAGCGCAAAGGAAGTTTTTCCCATACCCGGACGGGCGGCAAAAATTATCAAATTGGAGTTTTGCAAGCCGGCCAGTTTGTTATCCAGGTCACGAAAACCGGTTGGTATACCCCTCAGCTTACCGGAAGTTTTTTGGAGCTCATCCAACCTGTCAAAGCTCTCAGCTAAAGCGTCTTTAATCGGTATAAAATCCCTTTTTATATGCTGCTGCGAAATTGAAAAAACAGACTGCTCGCATTCTTCCAAAACGTTTGAAACCTCCAACCCCTCGTCATAAGCCATGTCGATAAAGCGGGAGGAGAAGGAAATTAATTGCCTGCGCACGGCGTGTTCCCTGATAATCCTGGAGTAGGACTCAACATGGGCTGCGGTCGGGACCTTGTTAACCAATTCTGTAAGGTATGCTGAACCGCCCACTCTATCCAGCATTCCTGACTGTTTTAATTTTTCAGTAACAGTAACAAGATCAATTGGCTCTCGTTTTTCAAAAAGCTCCAAAATAGCAGCGTAAATCGACCCGTGCTGCTCTGACTTATAAAAGTCGCCAATCCTAAGTGTCTCGGCAATCGACACAATGGCGTCTTTATCTATTAAAAGCGCGCCCAAAAGCGATTGCTCAGCCTCAATATTTTGAGGAGGAAGCTTTTTGGTCACATCTTGGGTTTTCTTAAATATCAAACTATCGCGGGTTGATTTTATGGAATTAGTAGCCATTCAAAAATTTTCAATTACCAATTTTCAATTTTCAGTCAATCTACAATTATCCAATTCTCAAACATTGAAAATTGAAAATTCAATGAAAATTGAAAAATGAAAATTCTAAATTACTCAGGCTTTACTTAACACAACCACCTGCAGTTCTTCCGGAAGCTTATCTTTGGTGATCGAGAGCTTCGGCTGGGGCTGCGCATTTTCAAATCCCATTTCTTTAAGAAAATTTTCAAGTGGATCAAGCTCAAATTTTAACCCAGGCAACGCGTAGTGAATTGGGATTACAATTTTGGGCTCAAGTTGGGTGACAACATCAGAGGCCACTTTCGCATCAATTGTGTAAACGCCTCCCACTGGAACAAAAAGAATGTCAGTTGTTCCTATCTCATCAACTTCCCCTTCGCTTAAGGGGTGTCCCAAATCCCCCAGGTGAACCACATTAAGACCATCAATTCCAACGTTATAAACAGTATTCCTCCCCCTTTGGGCTCCTTGTTCTGTATCATGAAATGTACTGACACCGGTTACAGATATCCCTTTAACTTCATATTCACCAGGACCGGTGATATTAAGCTGAGATTCAGTTATTGCATTTAAATTATTATGATCGTCATGGTTATGGGTGGAAAGTGCTAAATCAGCCGACAAATCCTTAGGCAATTTTAATCCTGTAAATTCCTCTTTATAGGGATCAATGAAAACCTGAGCGGTTTTTCCTTTTAATTTAATGCAGGCCTGACCGTAAAAATAAATATCCATTGTTTAGTTAATAGTTAACAGGAGATAGGAGATAGTTAAATGCAAAGACAACTCTCTCCTCCCTCCTAACAACTGAAGACTAATACTAACACGGACTTGAAAGCATCTCAATATACTTTTAAGATATACAGACAAATGAAAATGCCCAAAGATTACGTTCTCTCTACTAAAACTTTTATCATTTCCCATATTCTAATTTTACTTTCAGCGCTTTTTTTCTTTGGCGGGCTCTACTACATACTCTACCAGGATAAATTCCAACCTTCATTTAACCAATATAATCCTGTGACCCGCGAGCCGGTTAGCTTATTTTTAGAAATTGCTAATCCTGAAGACGAAATTTTGGTATATGAGGAGAGTTTATTGGTTTCAGGAAAAACCGGGCCTGAGTTTCCGGTTATAATTTCAGGCAGTAAGGATGATTACGGCCTGCAGTCCGGCAAAGACGGACAATTTTCCAGAATTCTAAACCTTTCCCCCGGTGTTAACATAATAGAAATTACCGCTTTTGATCCGGACGGAAACAGTAAAACAGTAATAAAATCAGTGTACTACTCGGAGGAAAAATTATGAAGTGTACAGCAAAGAGAGAAGAGAAAAGAGAGAAGAGAAAATTTTTTCTGAAAATTTTGTTCATCTTTTTCATGCTCACTCTTCACTCTTCACTCCTTACTCCTTACTCCTTTGCCCAAACTTCCCCCTCAGGCTCCTTAATCCAAAAACTGGATGAGCTAAAGAAAGAGATTGCCTCCAAAGCCGCAGAAATAAAAAATGAAGTTAATAAAAAGGTACAAAATAAGGCCGTGGTTGGTAAAATTATGAAAATTGATGAAGGTAAAATTATAATACAGTCTATAAACCCGGTAAGGACTATTAATTTTGATGAATTCACCGAAGTAATCGGCTTAAACAATAAAAAAATCAAGATAACAACCCTGGAGGTAGGAGATAACGTAGCCTCGCTTGGTGATTTTGACGATAAAAATAACCTAGCTGTAAAAAGAATAGTTTTCCTTGAAAATTTTGCAACAAGTTCAGGAGAGCTTGTTTGGGGCCAGATCCAAAAATCCCAGGGCCAGTCTATTAATATTAAAAGCAAATCCGGAGACAATGAGACAATAATTACTAACAGCCAGACTGTTTTCGCTCTTGGGAATAACGAAGCATCAATTGCTGATGCAAAGCCTGAAAAATTTATGGTCGCCCGCGGAATCCGCCTGAAGGATAACTCTCTGCGGGCAAGGTTTGTTTATTTTATTCCTGCAGTAGGATTTGTGAAACCTTCTGTAAAAGAATCCAGCTCCTCCGCACAATCACAATAATTTTGAATTTTGCACTTTGACCTTTTGGCAAGCTTTGCTTAATTTTGCATTATTAATACTAAAGGTATTTATCTTTTTCTTCTTCCTTTAATTTCTCCACAACCTTTTTAACATCCTGGGTTTTATCGTTCTTAGCGATAAGCAGCGCGTCCCCGGTATCAATAATTACTAAATCTTCTACCCCGACAACTGCCACAAGTTTCTCTCCGGCTTCAATAAGCAAATTTTTACTGTTAATGTTTACCACCTCTGTTTGATCATCAGACGCAACCCCATGCATATTTTTGGGATTAAGATCATAAACCATTTTCCAGTCCCCCACATCGCTCCATCCAAAATCCCCTGGGATCACAACTAAATTTTTGACTTTCTCCGAAACTTCATAGTCGATTGAGTTGGGGCTGCCGAGTTTTGAGTAAACATCATCTAACAGTTTTTCCAAATTCCCATCCTTGGCTTTTTCGGCAATTTCCGAAACTGCTTTATAAACTTCCGGGGAATATTCTTCAAGAGCCTTTAAGATAGTTTTAGTTGACCAGCAGTAAAGATTGGCATTCCATAAATATTGCCCTGAAGCGACAAACGATTGGGCTGTTACCAAATTTGGCTTTTCTTTAAACTCAATGCCTTTAAAAACAAAGCCTTTTTTTGCAACCTGAGACAATTCCTCAATTTCTTTACCTATCTTTATATAACCCAGGCCCGTATGGGGAAATTCAGGCTTAATACCGACAGCCACAATATGATCACCGGATGAGGCGACCCGCAAAGCTGCCAGTGCGTTCATCTTAAACCTCTCCTCATTTTTAATTACATGGTCAGCTGCCAAAAAAATAATTGAGGCTTCAGGGTTGGAGGCATGGATTACCGCGGAAGCAGCACCCATTGCCATAGCCGTGTTTTTGGCGGAGGGTTCACCGACAATGTTTTTCTCGGAAACTTCAGGCAGTTGTTTTTTAACCTCGTCAATGTGGGTTTTGTTTGTGATTACATAAATGTTTTCCGGATTCAGAAGTCCTTCCAAACGGTCATATGTTGTCTGGATTAAAGTTTTTTCTCCTAAAAGTTTGAGAAGATGTTTCGGGTGGGCTTTGCGGGATGCGGGCCAAAGACGAGTCCCTCCCCCACCGGCCAAAATAACAGCGTAAAAATTATCAGTATTCTCCACACATAAACTCTATTACTTAGTGCAAAAAATTACAAGGCTCGACAGTTATTGTATAATCCCCTCTATGCCTGAAATAGAAACTAATATCATTAAGATTCCTTTATCCAACCGGCTGTTTAGGGCTGTTGTTTCTGCAACCTACGGAAGGCTTATACCATACGAGCTTTATGATACAACCTTAGGCGGTGAAAACGGGTTAACCCTTGCAAGGACCTCCCTGGAGGAAGGTAACGGACTAATAATTGCACACACGCATTCAAATAAAGGCGATTCCCCAAGAGTGGCATTAATGGTTTTTGATGACGAAGTAATGAGAGAACGCGAGCTTGCAGTACCTATTGCATTGCACCAGGTAAAACCCTGGCAGTCAATTTTCGGGCAATTGATACACGCTCCCAACATACCTGTTATTACCCCCCAAACTCAAGTATTGTTAAGGGAAACTGGGTTACCCGAAATCAACGGTCATGAAGCCCGAAAAATGACATTAGAATATCTAAACCAAACCGTTGAAATACTTTCGCATGGAGGCGTTGCTTTAATTGCCCCTCAGGGAACAAGACAACCCCAGCTTAAAGATGTCACTTCAGCAGTAAGCACTCTGGTAAAAGCGTACAGAAGATATGGAGTCGAAAATTTGGCAATCTTATTTGTCGGCACTGAAATTCCCGAGCAGAGTAAAAAACCCGACCCGGACAGTATTAACCACGGACTACTCTATCATTTAAACATTGGAAATTGCTTTAGTCTTAAGAAGCTCCTTCAGGAAGCTAAGCAGGAAGCCTTAAGGCATACCAGTCAGGAAGAAAAAAGCAGAACCCACCCGATAGACAGGGTTGTTTTAAGAAAACTGCAGCCTCTAGTTGGATACGATTACCTTCCTAGATTTCAACCAGTCTTATAGTTAATTTGACAAAATAAGTTTTCTTTGATAAAATTTATTTCTTAACAATTAAATATACAAGCGTTATTACCGAAGTCACGATTCGGGAGCTGAATGCCAAAATGCATTACGGAAGTTAAACCGTTAAATATAACAGACGATGTCACCGCAAAGGCAAGCGCGTAAGTACTGAGCTTGTCGAAGTAGAGTCGCCACTAAGAGGTACTGTTCAGTAAATGAACGTACAATCAAGGATGGGACCGCGGGAG
>JACPKO010000021.1 GCA_016186985.1 Candidatus Daviesbacteria bacterium | reverse complement strand
CATGGAAGCGGTTAAAAATGATGAAGACTGGGTAACTAAATTCCCGGATACCTCCGATCCGGAATACGATGAGAAATGGGATGGGTTAATAGAGACCTGGGAATCTTCAGGTAAAAAAACAATAGAATACCAAACTTATAAAGCCCGGGATATCTGGGATCAAATTTGTACAAGTGCCTGGGCTAGCGCTGAGCCGGGGCTTCATTTCCTGGAAAGAAGCAATAAATGGGGAAATACATGGTATTTTGAAAAACTTTTGAGCACAAATCCATGTACTATAGGACAAACTTGGGTGCATACCAATGAAGGTGCGAAACAAGTTAAGGATTTAATAGGTAAACCATTCGTTGCCCGGGTTAATGGTCAGAATCACCTGTCAGGTCCAGAAGGTTTCTTTAAAACTGGAACAAAAGATGTGCTTAAGTTAGAAACTGTTGAGGGTTATAGTTTAAAATTAACGGATAATCATTTAGTTAAAAGATTATCTTCAGAAGGAGCAACTGAGTGGATTGAAGCAGGAAAACTGCAAGAGGGTGATCAAATTCTTTTAAATAACCACAGACAAAACATTGAATGGAAGGGAGAATACACCTATAAAGAAGGATACTTAATGGGACTTCTGGTTGGTGATGGAACCCTAAAGTCTGATAAAGCAGTATTGTCAGTTTGGGATACAGTTGTTAAAAATGATTCAGCTATGTATTTTGCCGATGGTCCAAGAGATGTGATGGCAAATGCAGAGGGTTATGCAATGTCAATGCCTCATCGAAGTGATTTTGCCGGTTGGATGGTCGTACCTAATCGCAATGAGTACCGAATGGCATTAAGCTATGTGAAAACATTGGCACACAAACTGGGCATGATGCCTGGTAATAAGACAATTACTGATGAGATAGAGAAAACTTCCAGTGATTTTTATAAAGGCTTTTTAAGAGGATTTTTTGACGCAGATGGCTCAGTACAACAAGGTATAAATGGTCATCTTAATGTAAGGCTTGCCCAATCAAACCTTATCTGCCTACAAGCAGTTCAAAGGATGTTGCTTAGATTAGGTATAGTTTCAAAGATTTATCTAAATAGAAGAAAAGCAGGGCTAAAACTATTGCCAGACGGAAGGGGGGGCAAAAAAGAATATCCTGTTAAAGCCCAACATGAACTAGATATAAGTAGAAATAATTTAGATGTTTTTAATGAAGTGATAGGTTTTTCAAACAGTGATAAGGCAAAACTACTGAACAGTTTATTAAAGTCCCATAATAAAAGAGGAAGATATTCAGAAAAATTCACAGCAAGAGTAAAAAGTCTTAATTTTGAGGCTAATGAAGATGTTTATGATGTCCAAATACCAGGAATTAATTATTTTGATGCCAATGGAATAATAGCCCATAATTGTGGTGAGCAGCCGCTTGGAGCTTGGGCAGTTTGTAACTTAGGCGCAATGAATTTGTCTGCTTTTGTAGATTCTGATGGCACGTTTGACTACGAAGATTTAGATTCTAAGGAAAACGAAATCAAGGCCAAGGAAATAAGGAGGACTGGAATCGGCACGATGGGGCTCGGGGATGCTTTGATTAAAATGAAATTGCGCTATGGTTCTGAGGAAGCACAGCCCGTTATTGAAAAAATCTACAAAACCATCAGGGATGCTTCATACGATACCTCCTCTGATTTGGCAAAAGAAAAAGGCTCGTTCCCGAAATTTGACGCTGTCAAATACCTGCAGGGCCATTTTATCCAAAGTTTGCCTGTTAACATCAAAACCAAGATCAAAAACCAGGGGATTAGGAATGCAGTTATCCTAACCCAGGCCCCAACAGGAACGACTTCGCTTTTAGCTGGAGTTTCTTCAGGAATTGAACCGGTATTTGATTTTAAATTTATAAGAAAAGACAGGATTGGCGAGCATGTTATTTACCACCCGTTATTCCAAAAGTGGATGGAGGAAAACCCCGGAGCGGAAAAACCTGATTATTTTGTCGGAGCTAACGATATGAGTCCTTTAAACCACGTACAGGTGCAGGCATTAATCCAAAAATACACTGATTCTTCGATCTCTAAAACTGCCAATGCACCGCATGAATTTAGTGTTGAGCAGGTAAAAGAGCTTTACATGGAAGCATACAAACTGGGCTGCAAAGGAGTTACTTTCTTCAGGGACGGTTCAAGAGGGGGAGTTTTGTATCATATTGACGAAAAGAAAAAAGAAGCCGCCGAAGGCGAGCCACGCCTGGGGCGGGAAAAAACCGCAGAGACTGTTAGCCCCTCGCAAGATACTGTTGTTTCCCGTCCGATGATTTTGCGCGGCAGAACCTACAAAATGCAGACCCCGGTCGGCGAGGGATTTATCACCATCAACCGTGACGAGAAAAATCAACCCTTTGAAGTCTTCATTACTGTTGGTAAAGGCGGGATGCATACTATGGCTGATGCAGAAGCTATGGGGAGGCTGGTTTCATTATCCTTAAGACTTGCAAGAAATGCGGCCAACGTTGATCCGAAAACCGTGGCCCAAAAAATTGCAGCCCAGCTGCGGGGAATCGGAGGCGCTTCCCATGTCGGGTTCGGGAAAGACAGGGTAATGAGCTTAGCAGACGCGATCGCCAAAGCTTTAGTAGAGGATATGGCGATTGATGGGGCTGGACAAACAAACGGGGAAAGTGACCCCGATTCAATCGGGGTTGAACCCCTCCCTTTAAATTTGACTGAGAGTGAACAAATCAATGTTGGAGTTGATGATGTTGTATCTTCTCAAATCCCGTTAACTTCTTCAAAAACCCAGCAAACAGCCGACCTTTGTCCCGAATGCGGACAAGCGTCATTTGTATTCGAGGAGGGCTGCAAGAAATGCTACTCCTGCGGATACTCAATGTGTTAGTTTGAAAATTTAGAAGCTCCGAAGTTTGTGAAACTCAAACACTGTGCCGCAACCGTAACAGCCGGGTCGAAGGCTTCTAACAGAATAATCTCACGAGCATGGGTAAAAGAAATTCTTTTGCCTTCGTAAGAGGGCTTTTTAATCCCCTTTTGCTCCCGAGGAAAAATTTTATGATAGCATCGCCAGAGATTAGAAATTATCAAACCGGAAGAAAAGGGAGAGCCAGAAATTTTTTAAATGGTTTTAACTCACAGAGGGAAACAGAAGCCTTAAGGAGAAACTTTGACTTAGCTACGAATCGCGGTTCTGCACCTTTTGCAGTGCTTGAAAATGCTATCCAGGAAAACTTATCCAACATGGTGTCTCACCGCCGGGAATATACACTGTCCGATCCGGTTGTTTTAAACCCGGTAATGCTGGATGAAAATGATCAGCTTGTTAACTCAGAAAGCGGGTACAGAATATTAGATATGGTGTCAGGGGATGAAAGGAACGGGGCGGTTAGGGATTTTGTTGGTGCGGTTGAGAAGAGATTGAGTACGGCAGGCGCCGGAGAAATGGTTATCGGCATAAGTCCTGTGGGACATTCAGGCAGGTTTGAACAAGGTAAGGAAATAGTTTACGAAGAAACCCAACTTTACGCTTTCAGAAAAGGCAGGGGAAGGATTGTTGAGGGAATAACTTTTATCTCAGATTTAACTTTTGAGCAATGTTTGGATCTTTACGGGGAGTTTGGAGGCGGAGCTGAGGTTTTTTCGGGGAACGAACTTACAAAAAGACAAAAAATTGAAGAACTGACCCGAAGGACAGTATCGGTTACAGGCGGAGAAGTTCATCTTGAAAGTATTTTAGACACCATAGAAGCTAAAATGGGAGGTGTTGTTATGAGAAAAGCAAACGGCATGAACAGGACTTTTGAGGAAGCCAGGGAACTTTTAAGGGATCCTGATTTACTTAAGGCTTTGCCTGCGGACTGCTCTGACGTATTAGATATGTACAGGGCATACCTTATGTCAAACATTGGAAATATAAATAATGAAGAAGTCTTTAAAGCACTCAAACAAAGGATGGAGATAGCTCTTCTTGAGATTACGAGATTAACCGTTAAAGATAGGGATGAAAAAAATGAAGAGAATAAAACACAGGAGGTCAGAATTATTTATGAAAACGCTTTTAAAGGAAACAATGTTGACTTAATTGATTACAATAGGATTAAAAGTGTTTACGAAGAACAGATAAGATTTCTTAGAATGAGGCCGGGGTGTCTTGGGAAAGTCAGTAGCACACTCTCGCTTACAGGCCAGAGCTTGGGGGATATCTTAAGCGGGACTTCAAACATTAAATCTTTATTTGGGGGTGGTAAAGGAATAGGCGAGAGTTGTAAAGTTTGCGGTGTAAATCCAAGAGTTGAAGGAGGGTGCGGGTTTTGCCACGGATGCGCCTCAAAAGCTGCTTAATTAATTATGAAAAGAAGTAAAAAGTTTAAAGAAACAAAACACGGACTGGTAATTATTTATACAGGTGAGGGTAAAGGGAAAACCACCGCCTCTCTCGGCTTGGCTTTACGGGCAGCAGGATATAAGAAGAACGTATTAATTATACAATTCGGCAAAACCTGGTTTACCGGGGAACTTGAAGGGATAAAAATGTTAAAACCATACGTTAAAATCATCCAGGGAGGGCTCGGGTTTGTTAAGATTTTTGATGACCAGTCCGATATTAAGGATCATAAAAAAATGGCTTTTCAAACTTATGACTTATTGTATAAAGAAATGACTTCAGGTAAATGGGATGTGGTTATAGCAGATGAGATAGTCGGTGCGATCGCAGGGAAATTATTGACGCAAAAAAAAGTTATTGAATTAATCAAAGCTAAGCCTAAGAACCTGGACCTGGTTTTAACAGGCCATCATGGAAAACCCTCTTTATTTAAGCATGCGGATTTGGTGACCGAAATGTTGCCTATTAAACATCCGTTTGAGAAAGGATTTTTAGCTAAGCCGGGGGTTGATTATTAAGGGGGACAGCCAGGACCATTTTTCTATAGGCGCTATTATCAGCAGCCCTGAAAGCATAAATTGCATTACCTGTGGTAGGATGTTCCGTTAGGCTGCGGGTTCCGGGCTCTACCCATCCGTATATGCGTCCTAAAGTCATGTCTATAGCCAAAGCAAGTAACATAGAATCGAATGATTGATTTGGATTTCCAGCCATGGCTCGCTTGACTGCTTCCGGAGTAGTTCCTAAAATTCTAGCTGCTTGAGATGGGGGGAGTAAAAAAGAACCTCTTCCGCCCCGAGTCTCTCTTACTGGAGTACCATTTTCCTGCCATCTTTCAAAAGTTCTAAGCGGCATATTTATTTAGCTGAAGTTATCACAAAATCCTGCAAACTTCAATATATCCCTTGACAACATTTAGCACTCGTGATATATTAGTGCTAACAAAAGTTACTAGAGTCAAGAATCTAGAGTCTAGGTATTCACTGCCATTTCTGGTAAAATATCCCTACTTTAAACTTCTAGTCACTAGACTCTCGCGACTAGTCACATAATAATATATGGACCCAATCTCAAATCCAATTAAACTTTCAAAAACTTTACCGGTAGGACCGCTGCGGGGAACTGTTATTTTTCCCGGTAATACTGTCCCGATTGTTTCCGCCCGGCCTAAATCCCGCGCCGCACTCGACGCTGCCTGGGCCACCAACCGTTTGGTGGTTTTTGTCGCCCAAAAAAATGAAAGGATAGATGATCCAAAGCAGGATGATTTATTCCAGGTTGGGACAGTATGCTTAATTAAACGAATTTTAAAAGTTGATAGTGAGTACCAGCTTAGCGCTGAAGGATTAGTTCGCGTTTTTATCAAAAACTTTACCCAAACCGAAAATTATCTGGAGGCTGAGATTGAAGAAATTCCTGAACTTTATGAACGCAATGAAGAAACAGAAGCATTAATCCGAACAGTACGGGAACAATTAAAAAAGTATTTGGAGTTAAACGGCAACCCGCTCTTCGATATGTCCTCGCTGACTAATTGGCCTTTAATTTCCGCCTCCGATGATCCGAATCAGTTGGTGAATACAATTTGCCAGATGATTGAATTTAAAACAATAGACAAACAGCAAATCCTGGAGATGGTTTCGGCAGGCGAAAGGCTTCAAAGGGTCTCAGAGCTTTTAGCAAAAGAAATCAGGATTTTGGAAATTTCCCAAAAGATATCGTCACATACGCAGGAAAGAGTTTCGAGAATGACAAAAGAGGCAATCCTGCGTGAACAGATGAGAAGTATAGAAGAAGAGTTGGGCGAGGCTTCGGAGAATTCAGAAGTCCGGGAATTTGAACTGAAAATCCGCAAAGCCAATATGCCGAAAGAAGTCCGGGAAAAAGCTAACAAAGAATTAGGTAGGCTTGCAAAAATGTCTTCTTACAACCCGGAAGCTGCTTATATCCGCAATTATTTGGAATGGTTAACGGACTTACCCTGGAAAGGTTCTCCTAAATTTAAAATCGATATGAAAAAAGCTGAAGAGGTTTTGGACGAGGAACATTACGGGCTTAAAAAAGTTAAGGAGCGGATTATGGAATATTTGGCAGTTTATAAACTCGCCGGTAAATTAAATGGTCCGATCCTTTGTTTTGTGGGGCCTCCGGGAACCGGTAAAACTTCGATTGGTAAATCAATATCCAAAGCTTTGGGCCGCAAGTTTGTTAAAGTTTCATTAGGCGGAATCCGGGATGAGGCGGAAATCCGCGGTCACAGAAGAACCTATGTTGGTTCAATGCCTGGCCGGATGATCCAGTCAATCAAGCAAGCTGGAACCTCAAATCCTGTGTTTATGCTGGATGAAATCGATAAAATAGGTGCAGATTATCGGGGCGACCCTTCGGCAGCCTTACTTGAAGCACTTGACCCTGAACAAAACCACTCCTTTTCTGACCACTATCTTGAGGTTTCTTATGATTTATCCAATGTCATGTTTATAACAACAGCAAACCTTTTGGATACTATCCCCCCGGCACTGCGGGATCGATTGGAGGTTATTACTTATCCCGGCTATACGAGGGATGAAAAATTTAATATCGCTAAAAAGCATTTACTGCCAAAGATTATTGAGTCACACGGCCTAAAGGGTTTAAAGACTAAACCAGTTTTTGAAGACAGTGCGATCTACCAGATAATAGATGGTTATACAAGAGAAGCAGGAGTCAGGAATTTGGAGCGGGAATTGTCTGCTGTTATCAGAAAAATCGCCCGTAAAGTGGCTGAAGACAAAGTTAAATCTGATATAAAAGTAACCGACGGGGAGGTAAGAAAACTTTTGGGGCCTGTAAAGTTTCTTCCGGAACTGGCAGAAATTGAGGATATGGTTGGTGCCTCAACCGGACTGGCCTGGAGTGAAGTCGGAGGAAGCATTATGTTTATTGAGGTAACTTTAATGCCGGGTAAAGGTGCGATCCAGCTCACCGGACAATTAGGGGACGTAATGAAAGAATCCGCGCAGGCTGCAATGTCTTATGTGCGTTCAAGCTGGGCAAGCCTGGGACTGTCCGAAAAGTTTTTCCAAAAAGTTGATGTCCATGTCCATGTGCCCGAAGGTGCAGT
>JACPKO010000020.1 GCA_016186985.1 Candidatus Daviesbacteria bacterium | reverse complement strand
TTCAACTAATTCAGCCTCATCTTTTGGGTTCATTGAGGCAATTTGAAGCGCAATTTCGTGTGCTAAGGTTTTAAAATCTTGCGTTTTAGCAACAAAATCTGTCTCGCATAAAACCTCAACTAAAACGCCGACCCGGCCTGCGTGAGAATAAGTCTCCACAAGCCCAGCGGAAACTTGCCTGTCTGATTTTTCTCCTGCTTTATCCAAACCTTTTTTATGTAAAATCTTTTTGGCCTCATCTACATCGCCCTTCGACTGGCTCAGGGCTTCCTTGCAGTCGGCAATCCCTGCCCCTGTTTCCCCGCGTAATTGTTTAACTAAATCTATATTTAGTGTCATAATTTAAAAGTCAAAATGCAAAAGGCAAAACTACAATTCAAAATTCAAAAGTTTTTAGCTTTGACTTGTACTTTTGACATTTGACTTTTGAGTTTTGAGTTCTTTTATTCCACTTTTCTTGAGTTCTCGTCAACCACTTTCTTCTCGACTTCTTCCTCAATAGCTGCAGCTTCCTGCGCAAGAGGCTCCGGCAATTCTTCAACAGCTTCCTTCGGGTCTTCCGTAACCTTCGCCACCTTCGACTCTTTCTTTTCCTCTCCGACTTTAATCCCTGCTTCTTTTTTACCTGCAGCATACGCCCTTATTACAGTTTCGCAAATTATTTTAATTGCTTTAATACCGTCATCGTTAGAAGAAACAGGCCAGTCAAACCATGTTGGATCAGCGTTGGTATCGCAAAGCCCTAAAACTTTAATTCCCATTTTACCCGCTTCCCTAACAGCTATATTGTCCGCAACAGCATCAACGACGAAAATCGCTTCAGGTAGTTTATCCATATCTAAAGCTCCGCCCATTTCATTTGTGAATTTAGCAAGTTTTTTTGAGATTAACATCTGCTCACGTTTTGTATAACGGGAAAGCTGACCTTTTTCCTGTTCTCCCTTAAGTTCTGTGAGTTTTTTAATGTTTTTTCGCAGTTCATCAAAATTTGTAAAAAACCCTCCAGCCCATTTTTCAGTTAAATATGGGGTATCTGCTTCTTTTGCCAACCCTTCAATAACCTCATGGGCTTGTTTTTTAGTACCTACTAAAAGCATAACTGCCCCTGATTTTCCGAGTTCATATGCAGCCTGTGTTGCCTCTTTAAGCTGGGCTTCTGATTGAGCCAAATCTAAAATATGCACTCCGTCCCGGGCGCCGAAGATATATCTTTTCATTTTAGGATGGCCACGCGAAATTTTGTGCCCGAAATGGACACCGGCTGCGAGCAATTCCTGCATATCAGGTGTTTTGATTATCATATTCCCTTAACCTCTCTAGTGACTGAATTCCAGGGAAACTATTCACTAGATGTGTGATTTTTCGTATTTTAGCAATTTCTGTTGATAATTTCAATATCTGGAAATAGACCTGCAATAGGTAAGAAACACTTATCCGCAGGATCACCGTGAACCAAGGCTTTTCTTAAAGCAAGATCAGTAACGTAGATTATTTGCTTATCTGGAGCTAAATTTTCAGGAACTAACTGACGCCAAACCTCAGAAAATTTTGGTTCCCTATCATTGTTTCTCATATAGTCCACCTGCAACTGTTAACTCACCTTTTAGCCCCGAGTGCGGCTCATAGCCGATAAGCTCCACTTTTTCCGCGCTGAAATCATCAATTTCTTTAACTGACTTATCAATTTTAATAGTCGGCAAAGGCTTTGGTTTGCGCTTCAATTGCTCCTTTACCTGATCAATATGATTCTCATAAATATGGGCGTCGCCGAAGGTGTGGACGAATTCTCCGGGTTTAACTTTTAAAATTTGCGCTAGAATTATTGTAAGCAGTGCGTAACTTGCGATATTAAACGGCACCCCAAGAAATAAATCCGCGCTGCGCTGGTATAACTGAAGGTATAATTTACCGCCCTTTATCGAAAGATGGTACATGTTATGACAAATCGGGAAACGGGACGCATCTTCCAGGCGCGCCATGTTGTATAAATATTCAGGATTCCAGGAAGTAACAATGGCGTTACGGGCGTATGGATCTTCCCTTAACTCTGAAACTACCCATCTAAGCTGGTCAATCCCCTTGCCGTAGCGAGTCGGCCAATTTCTCCACATCTCTCCGTAAATCCGCGGGAGTTCCCCCCATCTTTTTGCAAACTTAGGATCACTAGCGATTTTCTCTATAAATTCTTCCTTAGTTTTGACGTTTGACTTTTGACTTTTGACATAGATTTTGTACGGATAATCATCCCAAATATGAACACCGTTATCGACCAAATATTTTATATTCGTATCCCCGCTCATGAACCAAACGAGCTCATGCACCACCCCTTTCCAGTAAACCTTTTTAGTTGTGAGAATCGGAAAACCTTTTGATAAATCGTAGCGGGTTTGCCTGCCGAAAACAGAAAGGGAGCGAACCCCGGTCCCGCGGTCGATATTCCAAACCCCAGTCTTTAAAACTTCTTTAAGTAAATTTAAATATTGGTATTCAGGATGAGTATTTTGTTTTGGCATAGAAGAACAACCATTATATGAGCTATTTAAGAATTACTGTCAAGAAGGAAAATTAGGGGGCACCGGGCAAAAAGCCATTTTTTTTATCTGCATGGCGCGGAGGCTGAGTTATATCAATACCAACCAGAATCGTAGGATTAACTATTTGTAGTCTTAGAGAACCACCTGGGCCAACCATCTGAAGAAAATTCTCTGCTGCTTCCGGCGTATCAAAATGCACACTAACTCCGGTTATTCCTAAACCTCCTATTGCAAAATGCAATGATGACTCGGACTCTCCAAGATTCATTCCAGTTACTCTCGCTAAACCCAAATTAATAGTGGTTATTTTTGGATTACCTCTTCGTTCCACCTTGGCAGTAGTATAGCAACAAAAAATTAAAAATCAACTAAACCTGTTGTTCAACTTTTGAAGGCGTCACTCTTCCTCCTTGATGTTGACCTCTGTATGCCACAGTTTCCCCGTCTATCTTGAAAAAGACGATATTGCAGATACGCGCCCCCATTTGAAGTTTCACCGGAAAAGGCGAGAGGTTTACCATTCCGAAAGTTAATTTACCCTTATATCCGGGATCGGTTTTTGAATTTAACATTAATATCCCTGCCCGGAAAAGCGAGGTCCGGGGATAAACTACAGGCATTAAATCATGCGGCGTGTTAACTGTCTCTAGAGTTTGGGCTAAATAATACTGCCCCGGTTTTAAGATGACTGTTTTCTGGCTGATAGCTGGTTGCTGATAGCTGGCTACCACTTTTGTTTTTACCCCTTTTCTCCTCCCTAATCCCTCTTCACTATCCCCTTCTATAAAAGCCCCACCTTTTGTAATTTGGAAAAGCGCCCCTAAGCGGAAATCAATCCCTACACCTTCGGGGTTTTCAAGTTCGCGCGAACCCAGATTTTCCACTAAAGCTTCTTCTTTAATGCGGATTAAAATTTGGTTAATGCCAAGTACAGCCATATGAGTTTAAACTCCAAGTACCAAATTACAAGTTTTCCAAACAATAACCAAATCCAAAAGTACAAATTCCAAACTCTTTGATTATTTAGATTTAGAATTTGTAATTTGTTTGTTTCTTGTTATTTGGATACTTGGTCATTTAGCCTTCTTCTTGCCCCTGATATTAGAAACTTCCGGCTTATCTGATCCGCCGTAGCGGTTATTGGGACTGTTTTTATAAGAGCGCTCAACAGGTGCTGCAAGTTTTTCAAATGAGAAAGCACAAATCGGCGATCCTTCATAAATAATGATTTTTTTACCGCGCAAAAATGTCCCGAATTCTAAAACCGGACACCCGTCCCAACCCGGGTCAAATCGGGCTGCGGTTGAGTGGACGACAACTCCAATTCTAGCTAAAGAGGATTTTCCGTGGAGATGTCCGATGATATCATTTGGCAATGATAATCTCTCGGCGGTTGTTGCAATAACAAATTGGTCGTCGGTGAGTATGAAAGGCTGACCGGGTTTTAATTCCACATACTCCATCATAGACTCCATTTCGTCTTTTGAGGTATGCATTGTATCGATTGTTTCCCAGCCCTGTTTCTTAAAGACCTTTAAATGTTTACCCAGATGAAAATCAATAGTCACTTCATCCACAACCTCGTTCAAATCAGAAGGCATCGGCTCTATCTTAATTTCGCCCTTTTTTATTGCCTCCTTTATTGCCCAATCGGGAAGTGTACCTATAATATCTTCAAGCTGAGGTTTTTGCTTTGGCATAGTTTTGACTTAACTAAGTTAGCCAAATTCCCCAACTATTTCAAGTAGTAAATTTTAAACTCGAAAAAAATTCACGATCGTTAGAAAAATACTAGTGTTAGGAGTTTAAATTTTAGCTTGGCCCCGATTTAATCGGGGTTGACAACTCGGAGTTGGAAATAGGTAACTAGCCTTAGGAAAAAGTTTTACTTTGCGCTATCAACCTGTCCCAGGTTGCTTGATAAGACTGTTGTACAGCAGGTACCAAAAGCTCTGTTTGGGCAACTATTTCATTAAGAGTCGGGACATGGCAATCAGCTTCTCCAATAAACTCATACATTCGGTAGTAGTCTAAAATTTGCTTTTGGGCGGGTGATGGAAGTCTATCCGGAACCTCTAATATATAACCTGGCATTTCCGCTACTACTTTCCTTAAATCAGTTGTAAGAGGATCTTCTTCCCGGGTCAGAAGTCGATACCCTACCACTGCTTTCATTAAATCCGGATACCTTGAAATTTGGATTGCAATCTCCGGACGATCGGCTATCTCAAGATGAAACCTCGAAGTCTCAAGCTTTACTCCACTACCCTCTTCTAACAACCCATTTATTCCAAATTCATGCCATGCAAAAAAAACCAATTTATCCGAGCGCACATAACTACGCCACGCCATGCTACCTATATTCAAAAATGCCATATCATCATCTACATAAGTTTGAGGAAATTTATCTCCACGCATCCTAACCCAAGCATCTTCAAACCTACCGTATGTAACCACAACATTCCTGGCTCCCAATAAATCAGCGGTTGAGCGGTAGCGAAATTCAAGTGGTCGTGCATCTTCTTTTGTAAGACCTGAGTTTAAAACATCCAAAAATACTGGAAAAGGCAACTCAAACTCTGCATGATGACCAAACATTGCCCCAAACGCACCCGGATTTCGGCTCATAAAAAACCCTTTCATATCAGAAAAGCCTGGATGGCTTCTATTTATACTCCTGTTTTCAAATACTACCTCACTCATAAACGTGAACTCTACTATATTATGTTTAGCTTGACAACTCCGAGTTGGAAGTCTATTGACAAGTCGGGATTTAGGATGAATCTACCCACAACCTAACAGTTGGGGTATCTTCTCTCGATCGGACTAGTCCGAATCTGGAAAACTCGCAACTTTACAGTCGGGGTTTTATCAAGATAAACTTAGCCTCGAAGAAACTTCCTGCCATATCTCATCAGCAATTTTTTCTTTCGGCTTTGATCCGTTAACTATAACCGCATTTTCCATCTCTTTAAAAACCTCAAGGAACCCTTTGCGTCTAGCTTTCAGAACTGCCAGATCCAAATTATTATAAGCATGAATTTCGCTGTCGTGCGCGTTTGCCTGGCGTTTCATTATTTCTTCCTCCGGCAAATCTATTAATATGCTTAAATCAGGTTTTAAATGCTGGGAGGCTTTTTCAGCTTGAGTTTTAATAAAATCCTTATCCAGTCCTTCCTGGTAACCTTGATAAACAATTGCCGAAGGTATAAAACGCGTTAGAACAACCCATTTTCCTGCTTCCAAAGCCGGAAGTATTAATTCTTCAACCAGAGATTTTAACGAGCGCATCAAAAACTCCAGTTCCTCATCTGGTGTTAAAACTCCGGCTTCTTTCTTTTCTAAAAGCTCCTGCCTTAATTTTTCGGCATGCACAGTTCCGCCGGGGTGACGCAGCGCAACCGCCCCAATACCGGCTTCTTTTAATTTTTCCACCAGCAAATTTGCCTGTGTGGTTTTCCCCGTAAACCCCTGACCCTCTATGACAATTAATTTGCCTCTATGCATAAGTTTTCCAAGTACCAAATTACAAGTTTTCCAAACAATAATCAAATGTCAAATCTTAAATTTCAAATTTTAATTACTTTTGGCAATTATTGCAGAGAAAATTTTAATGAATTCTGAAGATTCTTCAATTAAGGCACTAACTATCTCTTTAAACTCGGGGTTATTGTGCGCAATTAATTCTAACCAATACTTGGTTTCTTTAGATTCTTTTCTACTTATCCTTATTCTCATGAAAAAATCTTTTCTGCCCAAAGCTTCATTAGCTTCTCTATAATTTGCGCCAATGGAACCAGCTGATCTCATGACTTGAGAGGAGAGTTCAAAATTTACAGTTTTTTTTGTTAATTTCTTTATTAAATCAATTACCTTTTTTGCAAACTCAAGAGTTCTATCTTCCAAATCAAATTTTTTATTAACTTGATTATTGTTCATTGGAATTTGTTTGTTTCTTGTTATTTGGACACTTGGTTATTTATCTTTTGAAGCAGCCTCAATGAATCCTAAAAACATTGGGTGGGGTTCCAGCGGGCGGGATTTTAATTCCGGATGAAATTGGCTCCCTGCAAAAAACGGATGACCCTCAAGCTCCATAATCTCCACCAGCCTGTTATCAGGACTTTGGCCTACTACCTTAAATCCATTTTTCTCCAAATCTGCCCGGTATTCATTATTAACCTCAAATCTGTGCCTGTGTCTTTCCGAGGCTTTATCTTTTCCATATAAAGCCCTTATTTTGCTTCCGGATTTAAGTTCTGCTTCCCAGGCACCCAGTCTCATTGTTCCTCCATAATCTTTCTTGAGCATCTTTTTTGCCTGGTCAGGCATTATATGGATAACAGGATATTTTGTATCAGGATCAACTTCTGTACTGTGGGCGCCTTTAAGTCCTAAAACATTTCTTGCAAATTCAACAACAGCGAGCTGCATACCATAACACAATCCTAAATAAGGGATATTGTTTTCCCGGACGTATTTCACAGCGGCAATTTTTCCTTCAACATCACGTTCACCAAATCCCCCGGGCACGATAACCCCGTCATACTTTTTAAGCTGCGCCGGGTTAGCCTCAAGTTTTGAGGCATCAATCCAGGTTATTTCCGGTTTAACTCCAAGCTTATAAGATGCGTGCTTAATCGCCTCTATTACTGAGATATAGGAATCAAGCAAAGTAAAATCGCCGGTTGTAAAATATTTTCCTACAATTCCGATCTTAACAGGTTTTGCAGATTTCTCAGCAGACTGCACAAACTCCCTCCATTCTTTTAAGTCAGTTTGCTTTCTTTTTAAACCAAGCTTTCCCAAAATCCTATCGGTTAATCCTTCTTCTTCAAATTTTAAGGGAACCGAATAAACATTCTTCATATCCGGAGCGGAAATAATATCCTGCTCTTCAAGACCTGTTGAAATTGATAATTTTTTAATCCTTGACTGGTCTAAAGGCCTTTCGGCGCGGGCCAAAATAATATCCGGCTGGATTCCTACCGCATTCAAATCCCGAACGCTCATTTGAGCGGGTTTGGACTTCATCTCACCAAGGGAACCAGGAATCGGCAGATATGTCAAATGGACGTGAATCACGTCATCGTGCCTTTTTAGTTTTAGCTGTCTATTTGCCTCAAGGAATAAAACATTTTGGTACTCTCCTGCTGTACCCCCGATTTCTATAACGACAATGTCAGCATTTTTGCTCCTTCCGGCATACTTAATTCTGGAGATAATTTCTTCAGTTATGTAAGTGACAATATCAACACAAGCGCCGTCATATTCCAGATTGCGCTCTTTTTGGATGACTGATAAATAAATCGCGCCTTGAGTGGCAATATTGTTTTTGCTAAGTGATTCACCAAGATAGCGTTCATAGTGACCTAAGTCCTGATCAGTTTCCGTACCGTCATCTAAAACAAAGCATTCACCATGCTCAATCGGGTTCATGGTCCCCGCATCAACGTTTAAATAAGGATCCATTTTTATAGGGGCGACTTTGTAACCTGCGGATTTTAAGAGGAGGGCGATGGACGAGGTAGCAATACCTTTACCGATTCCACTAATAACACCACCACTCACAAAAATGTATTTCATCTTCTAACTGCTCGCTTTCAATAATTATCTTTTTACAAAAATAAGTCAATATTGAAAAATACTACGGGGGGATTTCTAGAATTACGAAAGATTTTTGAAACTTCGGTTTTCCGAGGCCCTCAATATAATACCAAATCCACGAAAATTTAGCAATATTTCTAAGAAGCGTAAAATCTTTATCTAATTTATCGTCTTTCTTTGGACCCGCCTATTATTCCTTCACTGCCTCTAACCCTTAAATCATCTCTATACATATCATCAGGCTGCATTATTAATAACACATCTCTATTATCTGCATAATAACCTGCTGAAGGTCCTGCAATTTTATGCTCTAAATTTCCCCCTTCTACTTGCTTGCGTACTACCTCTAACCTACGCACTGATGGGACTCGGGGTTCTTCTACATACATACTCAAACTTCCATCATACGAACCTAGTCTTCTCATATTTTCCCCTCCTTTCCTTTAGATTTCTTCCATCAAAAAACCGCCCTTGTTTGGCGGTTGTCTCGGTGTTTTATTTAAAAATGAGGTTTCTACCTCTACACCAAGACATCCTCTTTGCGGAGGACTTGGTGAATGTTCATGGTAATAACAAAGTAAGTTTTCATATTATGAGGTATTTATACTACAGAGACTTTTAACCGTCAAGGGGTGAAAATCGGAAGAATTTACTATTTGGGTTTGGTCCAGCTTGCAAATTTACAGTCAGGATAGTTTTTGCACCCGAAGAAAGTTTTTCCTTTGCGGGTTTTGCGTACGACAACATCCCCCCCGTCATCAGGACATTTAGCTTCAATTTTTTCTTCCAACCTTTCTGTATGCTTGCACTCGGGAAATCCGGAACATGCTAAAAATTTACCGAATTTCCCTGTACGCACAATCAGCTGTTTACCGCATTTAGGGCAGTTTTTATCAACAGTTTCAACCTCAAGCTGGATTTTTTCGGCTGTTTCCTCAGCTGTCGTAAGCTTACCGGCCAGTGGCTTATAAAAAGCTCCAATTGTAGATTTCCATTCCTTTTCACCCCTGGAGATCTCATCAAGCGAATCCTCCATCTGTGCGGTAAATTGGTAATCGAATACATCCGGAAAATATTTCATTAAAAAATCGTTAACAGTAAAACCTAAGGATGTCGGGTTAAATTTTCGCTCAATCTTTTCGACATAAAACCTTTCCTGGATTGTTGAAAGGATCGGGGCGTAAGTCGAAGGCCTTCCGATCCCCAATTCTTCCAGTTTCTTAACAAGAGAAGCTTCGGTGTATCTTGGAGACGGCTGGGTGAAATGCTGAAGGGGTTTAATACCTTTTTGATTCAATGGTTCGTTTTCTTCGAGTTCAGGTATTACCTGATTTTTTACATCTTCTGATTCTTCTTCCTCTTCCCTTTTCACTCCTCCCTCTTCACTAATTCCATAAACTTTTAACCATCCCGGGAATTTTAGCGTTGAGCCGATTGCTCTAAGTAAAAATGATTCTGCAGGACCCGCCACCTGGGCTAAAACTTCCACTGTTGTTTGATCAAATACTGCATCCCGCACCTGCGAAGCCACCATACGCTTATAAACTAAATCATAAAGCCTTTTATGGTCGCGGGTAAAATGATCTCCGTTTAACTTTTCTGCGGTCACACTTAAATCCGTAGGCCTGATTGCCTCATGCGCCTCCTGGGCATTTTTGGATTTTGATTTATAAAACCTCGGGCCCTCCGGCAAAAAATCTTTGCCCAATACTTTTCCGATGTAATCCCTGGTCATATCCAAAGCCTGAGTGGACAAATTAACCGAATCCGTACGCATATAAGTTATAAACCCCTGCTCGTAAAGATTTTGTGCGATCATCATGGTTTTTTTTGCAGACATACCTAATTTATTTCCCGAGGCTTGCTGTAGGGTCGAAGTTATAAAAGGCGGAGCCGGGGAGCGCTTCACTTCTTTTTTGGTAATCTTTTCAATCTTATAAGCACTCACTTCAAGTTTCTTAACAATTTCAGCGGCCAAATCCCCGTTATTAATAACCGCTTTCTCGCCATTTATTGTAACCAACTGCGCAATAAATCTAGACTCTAGACTCTTGCGGCTAGACTCTAAAGTTACCTCAATACTCCAATACTCCTCCGCATTAAAAGCCTCAATCTCCCTTTCCCTTTCAACAATTAAGCGTAGGGTCACTGATTGAACCCGGCCTGCCGATAATCCGCGCTTAATTTTTTTCCATAGGATAGGGGAAAGTTTATAACCTACAAGCCTGTCTAAAACCCTTCTGGCTTGCTGGGCGTCAACCAGCTGTAAATTAATCTCACGGGGGTGCTCAAAAGCTTCCGATATTGCATCTTTTGTGATTTCATGAAACTCAACACGATGAATTGAGGGTGAAGGGTGAAGGGTGAAGGGTGAAGATTTTTTGTCAATATTTTTTTTACTACTTTTCCCTTTTCCCTTTCCCCTTTCCCCTTGCAGCAAAGCTGCCAAGTGCCAGGCAATAGCTTCACCTTCGCGGTCAGGGTCGGTAGCTAAATATAAAGTTTTAGATCCCAATGCAAGTTTTTTTAATTCATTAACTTTTTTCTTTTTATCCCTGGGGACGATATATTTAGGTTCAAAATTTTCCTCATCCACGCCAATCTCGGATTTAGGCAAATCCCTGACATGCCCCATTGAGGCTTCAATCCTATAGGTTTTGCCTAAAAATTTAGACAAAGTCCGTGCTTTTGTCGGGGACTCAACGATTACTAAATTTTGCATGTTTATAAACTTTCAAGTATTTTACAGGCCTTGTCAAGTCCAGGGTGAGTAGCGAGGGGTGGCAGTGAGTAGGTTTCCTTGCCGGCCCCGCAGCGAAGTTTACGAGCGAGGACGGACAGTAGGATACGAGCTGACAGGACCCTGAGCGGAAACTTTATGATAAAAAGCTTTCATCAACCCATACAACTTCCCCTTTAGGCATACTACCTTCAAGAACTTTCCTGGAGAGTTTCGCCTCTAAAGTATCCTGGATTACCCTTCGCAGCGGCCGGGCTCCGAGCATAGAATCAAACCCAATTTCCGCAAGCTTTTCAATAACCCCATCCTTAAACTCAACGAGGTACCCTTCTTTTTTAAGAATTTCTTTGAGCCAGGAAAGCTTAATCCGGACAATTTTTTTCAAGTCCTCGTGGCTTAAAGGTTTAAAGGGCACAACTTCATCAAATCTATTTATCAGCTCAGGCTTAAAAATTTTCATGAGTTCCTCTTTTATCCTGGGATTTAACTCTTCTATCGACTTCCCGGATTTCAAACCATCGGCAATCATTAAAGAGCCGGCATTCGAGGTGGCTATAATAATAGTTTCAGTAAAATCTGTGGTCACCCCGTCTGCGCCGGTAAGCCTGCCGTCGTCTAAAACCTGAAGGAATAAATTTAAAATTTTAGGATCGGCTTTTTCAAATTCATCCAGCAAAATTAAACAATACGGACGGTTTTTGACTGATTCCGTAAGCTCCCCAAGATTATCACCCTCGCCAATCAGGCGGTTGATTGCATCAACTGTCTGGTATTCAGACATATCAAATCTTACAAAGGCATCCCTGCCTTTAAAATATATTCCAGCCAAAATTTTTGCCAGTTCTGTTTTTCCCACGCCGGTTGGACCCACAAACAGGAATGAACCAATCGGCCGGTTCTTTTCCCTTATCTGAGCCGAGGCACGCCTTAATGTATCTGAAACTTTTTTAACCGCCTCCTCCTGGTCAATCATCTGTTCATGGATCTTACTCTCCAAATTTAAAAGAAGCTCTTTCTGGACGGACTCCAGGTCGGCAATCGGGACATTAACTACCCTGGATAAAACTTCCTTAACCAGGGAAAGAGTAACCTGAGGTTTGTCTGCGTTTTTTGAAACAGCCTCCGTTAAACATTCCTCGTAAATTGCGAGAGCCGAGTCCGGCAAAACCCGGTTATGGATTAACTCCTCCGACTTTTCTACAAGGTATTTTACTGCAATGAATGTTGTATTTATTTTATTGTACCTTGCTTGTCCTATGGCCCGATTTGTGAGGATTTTAATCGTGTCTTGCGCGTTGGCTGGCGGAAGTTCTATTTTATGGAAAATCCTTGCAAAGCTTCCGTTTTTTTCAATAATTTTGGAATAATTTTTGGGTTCTGACGTTGCAATAAACTGGAACCTGTCGGACTCAAGATACGGCAATATTAAAGCATACAAATTAAAACTTTTACCGGCGTCCCCGATTCCCAAATCGTGAATTTCATCTATAAATATAATTACATCCTCGATAAATTCAACTTCCTCAAAAGCCTGCTTTATTTTTTCCGCCAATTCCCCTTCAGTCCGTACTGATGATAGCAACCGTGCAGCCTCTAATTTTACCAGCCTTTTTGTCGCAAGCGCGCTTGGCGCGTCCCCTCTTACAATCATTTTCGCAAGGTTTAAAACCAGGGCCGATTTACCGGCACCGGGTTCTCCGACAAGCATCACACTTCTGTCTTTATTTTGGGATAAAACAGTTATAACCTCTGCTAAAACTTCCTGCCTTCCTTGAAATTCAGGCGATTTCGTTCTTGCAACTATGCGGGTTAAATCAACAGATATTGCATCAAGGGCCGGAGTTGGTGCACCAAGCCAGCCTCTGTTTATGCCGCTTAAATGGCGGATTCCAAAATCCTCATCCCAGATAAAAACTTTTCTCCACCAGTTGCGACTGGTCTCTAAAAATCCAAGCGCCCCCCGGAAATCATCAAGGGTTAAATTAATTTTCAAAAGTTCATCTTCAACACCTGCAACTGTCTCCAGCATTGCTACCCAAAAATAACTTTCTGTGATATATTTAGCCTCGTAAAATTTGGCCAACTCAAAAGCCCTTTTTGCAGTAGCGTCATCAACCTGGATGTTTTCATCAGAAAAATTATGAGGGATCAATTCTAAATTCGCTAAATACATAAAAAGCTCACTTGACTCCAGTAATTTCTTCCAGGTAACCAGAGAAGGAGAAAGCCTGGTTGCATTCCAGATCTCCCTCTCAGATTTGATTTTCCAAACCGGTTTTAAGTTTTTATGCATCTCTTTGTATATAAAAATCGCCAGACCCAAAAGCATTATGGTTATATACACAATTAAGATAAGATCCGGGTAAGGGACAAAAGGCAATATGTTAAAAGTCAACAGAATTATCAGTAAAGGCGCACTAAACCAGATTAAAGAAATTGTAAAAACGACCACACTTGCGCACAAAAATCCAAAAATTCCGATTCCAACACGAGTTATCCGGAAAATAAAACTTAAAACCCGTCCAACAATACTCGCATCATGAAACAAAGGGACAAACAATAAACGTAACATCAAACCTACAGCCAAATCTTCCTCTAAAATAAGCAGAATGTTTTTTAAAGAGCGCAGAAAAATTACTGCGGCTTTGGGATACCAGAATAATAGTAGATGCAATGGCAAAAGCATGTTTACAATTTTCAATTTACAATTCTCAATTTTCAATCAAACCAAAATGATCAAATTTTCAAATTTGAGCATTGAAAATTCAATGAAAATTGAAAACTGAAAATTGAAAATTACTTTACTCTAACAACTTCTCCTTCCAAATCCAGTTCAACAAAATGGGTTGCCCTGCCTTCTAAAAATGCCGGACACTGGTTTTCAGCTAAATTATCTGATTCTTCCCTTGGATTGTGCGCTATATCCGCTACCCAATCCGGAGACAAATCATTTGTAAGGCATGGCCCTGTTGAAAAATCCATCCCTATTGCTTTGCGGTCGCGGTAAAGTTTTTGGGCCCGGCCAACCATAGTATCTATCTCCGTTGACAGCCCAGGTTTATATTTACCTTTTATCGCTGCGTTAAAGGGGTTGGCTTCGTGGACATAAACAATCGAGAGGCTTACAACTGCAATAACAGATAATACTAATATAAGCAGCTTGCCTTTAGGAACCATACTCCCATTTTGGCATTTTAGGAACGTCTATTCAAGTCAGTTCAATATAATTTCCCGCTCCCAGATTTTTAACAATTCCGATAATTTCCAGTTTAAGTAATATTCCTGAAATTTCTGCTATTGGCTTTTTAAGAATTCTGGAAAGTTCATCAACATGACGGCTTTCATCTTTAATTAAGTCAAGAATTTCCGCTTCTTCTTTTGTCAAATTAAGAGTGCTTAAATTAACTTTAGATCTTGGTTTAATTCCTAATTCATCCAGAATATCCTGCGCGGATGAAACCAGCTTTGCTCCTTCTTTAAGAAGAAACGAAGTTCCCTCTGACATCGAAGATGTAATCGGGCCCGGTACTGCGAAAACTTCCCTGTTTTGCTCTAAAGCTAACCGGGCTGTTATTAATGAACCCGAGTCTTCTGCAGCTTCAGTTACCAAAACTCCTTTTGACAGACCGGAAATTATCCTGTTGCGCGCAGGGAAATTTCCGGCAAGGTGCGGATAGGAAGGAGGAAATTCGGTTAAAACTGCGCCGAATCCTGAAGCAATTTTTTCAGCCAGCCCTAAATTTTCTGAAGGAAAAATTTGATTTAGTCCGCCGCCTAAAACCGCTAAGGTTTTGCAGTTTGCTTCAATAGTTACCTTATGCGCTATTGTATCGACTCCCCTCGCCAAACCGGAAACAATAGTCAATCCGGCCCCGGCCAATTCCCTGGTTAATTTCTCCGTTACGACTCTTCCGTAACCTGTGGGTTTTCTGGTCCCAACCACTGCAAAACATTTGCCTAAAACCTCATCACTTATTTCTCCCTTGTAATAAATGATCATTGGAGGATCATGAATTTCTTTAAGAAGCTTCGGGTAGTTTTTATCAAAAATAGTTATTATTTTTATTCCGTTTTTTTGGAGTCTAAGCAAATATTCATCAGGGTCAACAGATTTTTTTGCAATTTTCAGATTCTCAATTAACTTTTCTGGAAACTTAAATTGGTTATATTCTGAAACTTTCGCATTCCATACAGCTTCAAAACTGCCAAAATAATCAAAAAGTTTTTTAATTCTGGCAGGCCCTAAACCTTCAACAAAGTGAAGCGCCAGCAAATACCCAAGTTCAGCTCCATCAATTCCATTAATATCCATTAATGTTTTTTCATGAAATTAGGAAAAAATTCACGATCGTTAAAAATTTACAAGTTGAAATATTTCTTTAAGTAATTTTCCTGTTCCAGATTACTTGTTGAAATTAAAGTAACATAATCCCCCACAAAATAATAATGTTTTACAAAATCTACAATATCCCTGCACTCCCAGGGCGTAACCAAAACGCTTTTTTGAAGTTTGTAAAATCCTAATTCTTTTAACATCGATCTTAAAAAGTCCCGTGCTCCCCGTTTCTTCTCCGGAATGTCAAAAATAACAACTCTCCAAATCCCATCCCATTTTCCGCGACTTAACTTGAGTTTTTCTATCTCGTAGGACAAGACCCTCTTTCTTCCTTTTTCTAAAAGCTCCATCTTGGTTTCTTTTTCCTGATAATTTATGGAGATCAGTTTTTGGGTTTGCAATCTGTTAATGGTTTTTTTGATTTCTGAAGGGTAATAATGTCTGCGTTTAAGAAATGGTTTTATGGCCAAAGGGAGACCCGGAGCAATCAGCGCCACAGGAATTACCAAACCTAAACCAGCCAGCAAAAGAAGATCCTTGGTTAAATCTTTAGAGCTATACTTACCCATTAATTACTAGTATAAATTATACGATCGTACAAAAAATACTAATATATACACCCTTCATATTAGCAATTAGAATATTCAAAGTCCTTAGTAATTATTCACCTAAAATCCTGGCTGACTCGGTTGCCACAGATCCAATATCTAAAATTAGATTGTTCTTATCCCGTGAAAAATACCAGCGGAAAATTTCTTTCGCAACAGGTGCGGCAACGGAAGAACCTTCTCCCCCGGCTTCTATTAAAACTGTGACGGTAATTTTAGGATTTTCCGCAGGTGCATAGGCCGTATACCAGGCATGGGTCCGGTTTTTCGGATCGCCAAATTCAGCTGTTCCTGTTTTTCCCGCTGAAGAAATGGGGAAATTAAAAAATGGCCAGGCAGTGCCTCCATCCCTCGTAACCTCTTCAAGCCCTTTTTTTATTAAATTTAAATATTGGGAATTAACCTGATTGTTTAAAGGATCGTACCGGAACTCCTTAACTACCCCTTTTTTTACGTCTTCTATTTTTAAACCCAAATGAGGGGGGAATTGTTTACCGTTTGAAGCTACGTATGAAATCAAATTAGAAACCTGAAGAGGGGTTGAAAGCAAAAACCCCTGTCCTATTGCCATATGCAGTGTATCCCCGGGATACCAGACCTCACCAACAGTTTTTTGCTTCCACTGCGGATCCGGAACCAGTCCGGTTTTTTCTCCTATTATATCAATCCCGATTTTTTTGCCAAAGCCTAAGTTTAATGCTTTATCCGCCAGTGCTTTTTCGCCGATGCCCGCACCGAGCTGGTAAAAGAAAATGTCATTGGAGCGCTTTAAAGCCCTGGGCAAATCAACCAATCCCTCTTCTTTTCTGCCGTATTGGGTAAAGTACCAATTGGCGAATGTAAACGAACCAATCGACATCACCCCGGTGTCTTCAAACCTGGTGTCAGGGGTGATTTTTCCGGATTCAAGCCCTGCCAGAGCAGAAACAACTTTAAAAGTTGAGCCAGGAGGATAAGTCCCGGCGATCGAACGGTTAAGAAGTGGAGAATTTAGCGCACCTAAGGCATCCGACAAATTGTCCGGATCAAAAGAAGGGATCGATACTAAACTTAATATTTCCCCTGTATTAGGATCAGTCACAATTGTCACGCCGCAGCAGCTGCCGGTTTTTTTTATGGCAGAAAGCAAAGTATCATAAACAACCTGCTGTAAATCAATGTCGATAGTCAAGCGTAAATTCTGTCCGGGGATTGCTTCCTTTTTCCGCAGGGTACGCAGTTTTCTGCCCGATGCGTCAACCTCAATAATTTCCCCGCCGTCGATACCTTTAAGTGTTTTTTCATAGGACTCTTCAACTCCGCCCTGTCCGATTTTATCCCCTGGTTTATAATTTGCATACTTTTCCTGCGTTAATTCTTCAGAAGAAATCTCGCTTAAATAACCTAATATGTGGCTGGATTTGTAAGAAAAAGGATAGTTCCTGAATGAATCAATCTCAAGTTCTGACAGCTTCGGATCGTTAGTAACTTCCAGGTTTAGGGCTTCTTCCCTTGAGATATAGGAAGCTTTACCCGAAGGCGGGGAGTTAAGAATTCTAAACCCAGGCGAGTTAGATGCAAGGATTTTACCGTTCCTGTCATAAATAACTCCTCTGGGTGCATGGATGGTTTTAACCTGAATCCGATTTGAATCAGCCAGCTCTAAATTTTCTTTGCCCCGGACAACTTGCAAATGAAAAGCTCTGCCAAAAAGGAAAGAGATAGAAATTATAAATACTAAAACCATCACGCTTTTTACCCAGGGACTGGTGAAACTTGTTGTTTCTTCCGGGGCTTCTTGGAAAAGTAAATTTTGTGCAAAGTCAAATGAATTTAATTTTTTATTATGGAAGTGTCCCGAAGCCCGGGCGGTTTTTCTTAGCTCGTCACTAAAAGCTTTTCCGAATTTAAACTTGTGCATTGTGAATTTAAACCTTAAGCCTTATCTGGCTTTTTTCCACAAACCTTTCTTCCCAAATGCGGATTAGAAAAAAGGCTGGTACAACTAAAACAGCTTCAAAAACAAGCTGGAAAAATTGAAAATCCTGGTGCAGAAAAAGTTTGTTTACTGCAGCCGATAAAAAAACCAGTACACCGCCTGAGAGAAAGATCAAAAAAGGGTTAAACGAGATTGGCAACTTTCTGGTCAAAATGCCAATCTTTACTATAAACAGTAAAAGCAGAGGCCAGTAACCTAAATTAGTCTGGGTTAAGAAAGACAGTATTAAACCTCCAAAAAATGCCAATAATAAATTTGCCCCGTCATCTATAGCCAGGCTTCTTGCTATTAAAACTACCAAAACCAGATTTAAACTTATTACCGAGCTTTGCAGAAAAGCAAATAATATAATCCAAAGAAATAACGTTTTCATACTAAAAATAACTTTTTTTATACTAAAAATAACGTTTTCATATTAGTCTCCGACAATGAATACCAAATCCAAATCCCTGACATCAAAAACCGACTTTACTTTTGCCTGTTTAAAAACTGCGTTATCTTTTTCTATCACTTCCGTCACTTGTCCTAATATCAACCCGCGGGGAAT
>JACPKO010000019.1 GCA_016186985.1 Candidatus Daviesbacteria bacterium | reverse complement strand
ATAACAAACCCAAAAGCTGCGACTAATTATTCATTTTTTAAGCCGATGGATATAATTTGGAGCGCGTTTAACGCCGAAACCATTTCGCAGATTAATGTATATGTCAGTGGTGAGTTTTTTACTCAGGTAGCTCAAAATTTAGATGCAAAATCAGGTAAGTTTACCTGGAAGCCCCAGGAGAGCCTGCCTTTACCATACATTCAGCCGGCTAATACTTTTATGATCGAGGTCGTTGGAATTGGAGAAAACGGTGAATCTTCGAAGGCGACAACAGGCCCTTTTGGGATACTCGGAGTGGAAGAGGTAAAGGGCGGTCCGCCGTCAGCTGAAGTCTTCTCGGTCAACCCTTTGACAATTGATGATGCATCAAGACTCATGTCAAACTATTTGGTGTCATCTCTTGCGGATAAATCGCTTGATTTTAACCGGGATGAGGTAATAAACGATCTCGATTTTTATCTTTTGAGACAAAATCTTCTCGGAAGGGGAATAATAAAATAACGCAAAGTGTAAAAGTCAAAATGCAAAAGTACAATAATACGCCCCTCCTTCGGAGGCCAAAACTTTTAACTTTTAAGTTGTAGTTTTGACATTTGCGTTTTGAGTTTTGACCTAACTTTGTTGGCTTTTTGTCTAGAAAGTTATCCGCAGTTATGGTAAATTAAATTGAATGATTAAAGTCGCCCTTAATGGATTCGGCCGCATTGGCAGGAGTGCTTTTAAAGTAGCCCTGGAGAAACATTCAGATACTGTAGAAATAGTAGTAATTAATGACCTTTCCAAACCGGAAATCTTGGCCCATCTTTTAAAATATGACAGCGCATACGGACAATGGGGTAAACAAATTAGCTTTGATGAAACCAGTTTGATCGTTGACGGCAAGGCTTACCCGTTAGCCGGGGAGAAGGAGCCGGCGAATCTACCCTGGAAAAAATATGATGTTGACATCGTAATTGAGTGTACCGGGAGGTTTACGGACGAAGAGGGAATGAAACAGCATTTAGATGCTGGAGCCAAAGCAGTCATACTATCAGCTCCGTCTAAAAGCAGCAATGTAGGCACATTTTTAATCGGTGTTAACCATAATCAATATAATGGAGAGGAGCTCATCAATAACGCTTCCTGTACAACTAACTGTATTGCCCCGGTTGCCGCGATCATTGAGGAAAAATTCGGGATTGCCAAAGCCTTAATGACTACAATCCACTCCGTTACCGCTGAACAAAACTTAGTGGACGGTTCGCCTCCGGGAGGGAAATCAGGGGATTTGCGCCGCGCCCGCTCGGGACTTATAAATATTATTCCTACAACCACTGGTGCTGCAATTGCCACAACCGAGGTAATCCCAAAACTTAAAGGGCTTTTTGACGGCCGTGCAATCCGCGTACCTACCCTTGTTGGTTCAATCACTGATTTCACCTTGCTGCTTAAGACCAAAACCACTGCTCAGGAGGTAAACCAGGCTTTCAAGGATGCTGCCAATTCCGATCACTGGAAGGGGATTGTGGCGGTGACTGAAGAACCTCTTGTTTCATCCGACATTATCGGCAGGAGTGAATCGTCGATAGTGGATTTAGGCCTGACCCAGCTAGTAGATGGGGATCTTCTGAAAGTTTTTGCCTGGTATGACAATGAGTGGGGTTACAGTAATAGGCTTGTGGAGCAAGTGATTAACGTAGGGAATAAGATCTCCTCATCTGCTTAATTTTTAACACTCATTGCGAGAACTGCGCCGGAGGAAAGTAATTCTTAATTCAGCTTTTTTATCACTGCAAAAGCCCGTTCAGTATCCTTTGAGTATAAAAAGATTGTAAGTTCTGTATAAGAACTCGCGGTCTCAAAAACATTAATACCCTGACTAAAAAGCCTTTTAAAAACCGAATAGTGGATTCCCGGTGTGTCTATAGCTTCTTTGGGTAGAATTAAGGTAATGGAAGACAATCCTTCGGTTCGGAGTTGGTTTGTTTCGTTTTTGAATATCTCGTCGGCTTCCTCAAGCAAATTCTTACTGATAAAAATGCTAGTCTCGTATATTCCATGAGAAATAGTCAGGAAACTGTTTGGGGTTTTGGAAGCCACGTCTAAAAGTTTCGACTGGTTTTGGAAAAGCGTAGGGGAATTGGTAAAGGTCAGGCTGACCAGATTCGAGCGCATGGAAAGGTCAGTAATTTTTGCCAGGGTTTCGCCCAGCCGGTTATTTTTTGAAGAAACGATTTTAAGCCTTTTTAAAGCCATAATGATTGAGCCTAAAGTCACGCTTTTATACAATTTTTGTTCTATTTCGGGTTGGAGTTTACGGGCTAAACTGGAATAATTAACCAGTCCCTCCTCTACAGACTCGGAAATAATGGGAGACTGTTTTAACATTTCTTCAACAACCTGCGGAACTGTAATCATGTTAATATTTTAACACAATGTTAATTAATAAACAAGTATCACGGTTATCAAAGGTATCAAAAATTTGCTATCATTCACTCATGCTTTCGATTCTCAAAAGACTAATCAAAAAACCCTTTACGCCCTTAAACTTAATCACCATCTCCAGGGGCAGGTTGATTAATAATTATCAAGAGCTTACCGGTATTAATCCTGAAATTAAGATTGCTCCTGTTTTAAAGTCTAACGCTTATGGGCACGGAATCAGGCTCGTAGGGGAGATTTTGGATATGGTTGATACTCCATTTCTCTGTGTTGATTCTTTATATGAAGCATTTCAGCTTAAAAAAGCTAAAGCCAGAACCCCAATTTTGATAATGGGATATATTCACCCAAAAAGCTTAAGCGTTAAAAAACTGCCTTTTTCTTTTGCAGTTTATGACCTTGAGCACGCACAAGTACTAAACGAGTACCAAAAAGGTTCGAAAGTGCATATTTTTGTTGATACAGGGATGCATAGAGAAGGGGTATCAATGAATGAGCTGGAAGATTTCTTAAAAGCAATGAAACAATTGAGCAATGTAACAATTGAAGGAATTATGTCGCATCTGGCAGATCCTGCAAATCCTGACTCAGCCTTAACTAAAATGCAGCTTGCGAATTTTCAAAAAGCCAAAAAGCTCTATCAACAATTTAGCTTGACAACTCGGAGTTGGAAGGCTGATATCTGGTTTCATTTAGGTGGAAGTTATGGATTACTGAATGAATTAACAGCCGAGTGTAATCTAATGAGGGTTGGAAGGGCAATATATGGGATTGATTGGGGGCGTCCAGTTTTGAAACATACCTCAACAATTGTCCAGATCAAAAAAATTAAAAAGGGTGATAAGGTGGGGTATAACGGATCGTTTGTTGCGGATAAAGATATGACTGTCGGAGTATTGCCTCTTGGCTATAATGACGGCGTGGACAGAAGGCTGTCAAACAGGGGTGTTGTTACGGTAAGTGAGGTTAAATGTCCCATTGTAGGACTCGTAAGCATGAATATTACGACTATTGACTTAACTAACGTAAAACAGCCTTTTATAGGGCAGGAAGTGGTAATTTTTTCAGATAATCCCAAAGACCCTAATTCAGTCGTTGAGCTTTCTAAAAAAGGAAAAATTTTGCCTCACGAAATGCTAATCCATATTGCGGAGTCCACAAAAAGGGTGGTTATCTAAAATTGTTCGTTTTCCGGGATCTGATAGGCTGTATCAAGCGGAGTATTAGGATCAACAATTTCGGAAAGCTGTATACATGATGTTGAGACTACCACAGGGTAAAAAACAGGTTTTAATATAGCGCAAAGATCGTAATCCTGCGGATAATATGCAACCTCAGCACTGCCCAGATATACATTGCAGTCAGGAACACAGTTTAGCCCTCCTGCTAAAATATTGATTTGGTTTGGAGAACCTGAACTGGTTTCTACCCAATTTTCATCAGGCGGGAAATCATAATTTCTGGGATCAGTCCCGTGAGGGATAACTGCAACTAATACTTTTTGGTCATATAAAACATCAATCCAGCTTCCTTCCTTGTAAACAACCGGCCAGATATATACATAACCGTTATCCTGTCCTTGTGCAACCGGAATGGTTATTTGGGGGGTTTGAATCAGAGATTCCAGATCTATACCGCCGGCAGCTTCCTCAATGCCGGAGAGTATGTTTGAAACTTCCTGCAGGTTATATCCGCCCTGCCGGTCTATCTCGGAGTTAACATTTGACTGGGTCACGCCCTTCCAGTTTAAGGCCAGAAAATAGGCGGAAATTGCCGGATCTTTCATTAAAATACCTAAAAGCTGACGCATGTTGCAATCTTTAGGGTCTTGGCTAGGATCGCTATTTTTGTTAATTTCAACACGGCAAGTCCGGCTTCTATCGCCTTCACCGACAGGTTTGGCACCCTCTATTATTTCATTAAGGGAAATATTGTCAGGGAAGAACTCAGGATTAGTTATCGGATCATTAGGAGGCTGGAATCTGGCATTTCCGCTCTGTGCATATCTGTTTATATCGCTGGACTCATCAATTACGCGCTGGCCGATTTGCTGTATGGATTCACCCGGTCTCATCACCGCGATTGCTTCGGATATAAAGTCAATCCATTGGTACGGATAAACCCCCCAGCCAACCTGCCAATTCGGGGCACCATCTTTTACCCAGCCAGTACAAGGGGTATTCTGGCTCAAATCAGCATCCCGCCCAAAATCTTTATTTCCGTCAAGGCAATTATCAAAAAAATTTACAAGTTCAACCTCTTTTTTGGCCCACATTGCCATAAGTCTCCAGTCAGAACCAACTATTTTAGCTGCAGAATAAGCATAAGGGAGAAAATAGTTTATAAGCCTGGATCTTTCGCTTTCAGTAAGCGAAATCGGTTTATTTGGATAAGGTAAGGCGCCTATGCCGTATAAATTAGAGGAGATAGCTTGTGCATAAGACGGGCGCAGACTAAAAAAATTGCCGGCCTTTAGCCAAAATGATGATAGTAAATTAAACAAAGGAATATTAAAACGGACTTTGAATTTATAACTTTGGGTTGTAACCTCCTTTTGGCTTTTATCAATATTCAAATAGCTGATCCTGTAAACACCGGTTGATAAGTGAAGAGGAATTTGCCACGACCAGTTACCGGTGGAATCTGAATATGCAGTGCTCCTGAAATTGCCGGGGCTTATTTGAATTTTGATTTGAGTATCAGGTATGGCTTTTCCAGTGAGAAAATCGTTTTGGGAAATCAGATATCTTTTTTGCGGATTTAACGAAACAACGGAATAGGCTTTTGGAGCGGATGCTAAAAACTTTTGGGATAGGGGAACCCTTAAAAACCAGATTAAAACCAGTATGCCTAAAATTTCAGTCAGGACAAGAGGAAGGAATAAGTCCTTCCTGGTTATTTTAATGTTTTTGATACGGTCAAAAATTTCATCCACACTTTTAATTTTCTTTAAGCGCTTTTTGAATTTCCTCAGGAGTCAAATCCTCAGGGTTTCCCATTTCATTCTCGCAGTCGGCATTGTAAGGGTCGTTGCAGGCCTCATCATCTTCAACAGGATCTGAAACAGGAATAGGACTGATCGGGATTTTAGAATTTCCGGGAAGCTTAATTGTTCCTGTACCGACTAATGCGAGTACAGCTGCCAGCACTAAGCCAAGAACGGTTACAAATGCAAGGGAAGAGAAACCCCCTTGAGAAAAAATTCGAAGCACGAAGCACGAAGCACGAAGCAACAATTGAGTATTTGAATTTAATATATTCGAATTTGTTTCGAATTTCGAAATTCGAATTTCGGATTTACTAATTTTCATTTTGGACAGTTTTTACAACAACTTCGCCTATTTTTCTTCCTAATGAATAAAGAATAAATGTTTCACCGGAAGGACCAATATCCAAAATATCTGCGCTTCCGTTCCTTGATTTCTCAATGAACTTACCGCCCTTTGTTTTTACCTCAACAGGATCAGAAGTCTCGTCGCTTACATCCCACTCAACCTCGACTTCGCCGCAAAATTTCGCGCCTTTCGGAATAATACATGGATTCGGAGAGGCGCTTATCTGACCTGATGGAGAAGTCAGGGCAAGCTTTTTAGTTAAAATATCAAATGATTCTTTAGGAGGCAGGTTTAAAATCTGCAGTTCGGGCCGTTTTTCATCTTCAGGAGAAAGTTTTAGGAGCCCTCCGAAGCCGTCTGCAACACGGGTTTGTTTTTGACCCTTATTATCCGTACAAAGGTACACAGTCAATCCCCGCGCCTTAAGTCCGCTATTAACCCCTAAATCTGCTTTAACGCAAAGATTGGGTTTTCCTTCCTCAATCTGTAAATATTTCAGAACACGGTTATATTTTTTAGCGAGTTTATAATCAAATTTAATTTTCCCTTTGCATGAGGAAAGTTTGTCTTTCTCTGTCTCTTTAAGGCAGCCGGTGTCTTCCAGAGTTACTCTTGAAAGGAAGGATTTAAATTCGCCTAAAGTTCTTTTGCCTAAATCTTTTGAATATTCTCCATATTTGCCGGAGTCAATCCAGCTGAGATAGCGTTTCATAACTGCAAGCCTTTCCTGGCTTATTTTTGAAGGGGAAGGAGAGGGGGATTGTCCGAATGCAGTCTTATTTATAAACAAAAGACCAAAAATAAAAAGTAGGGTCAGAAGGTATATTTTTGAGGTTGTAGAAAGCCTGGCATATTTCATTGTGTAGTTTAAGAATATGTAAGCTGAAGTAGTTTGTCAATGTTAAAGGCCGGAATTGGCAAATCCGAAACCGCTATCCAGATCATAACAGTCACCCGCAACATCTATTTTGCAGCCTGAAAAGGCCGGTGAAGCTGCAGGAATGTTTGCAGCAGGGTGGTTTAAGTTT
>JACPKO010000083.1 GCA_016186985.1 Candidatus Daviesbacteria bacterium | reverse complement strand
TATATAATTAATTTTTAGGTTAAGGCGAGTTTTAAGGCAGAAAGGGCATCTTGACAAACTATAGTCCAAGATGTACACCTATAATATAAACAGGCTGATCAATATTAAAGCTATTAATATGCTCACAAAATTAGCAACAATGCTGATCTTTGTGGGCATTTTTTTGATTAATTCTGTTGGAAATTCAGTATTGATACAGCCCGCTTTTGCCCAAACCGCTTGTCAGTCTCCTCCAGCTGGGTTGATCGGGTGGTGGACTGCAGATGGTCATTATGATGATATCATCGGCGGAAATAATGGCAACCCAAGATATGGAGTACCATTTGCCCAAGGTATAGCCGGACAAGCATTTAGTTTTGACGGTTTAGTCAATGGTTCGGACGCACGGGTAGAAGTAGGAGCCCAAGTTTTGCCTATCACAGCCGGAACAGTCGAAACGTGGTTTAAGTTTACGGGCAATATTACACCGGGAGGACCATCAAAAGCACTGACAGGGACATATAATGGTATTTCCTTCGGTCCAACCTTATATATTAGTTCTGATCCAGATCATCTTGGCAACCTAGCATGGCAATTTAGTAATTTATCAGAAGTCACTTCGGAACATATTAATCAAAACCAGTGGTATCACGTTGCACTAACCTACGATAACCAATATAACGTCACAATCTACCTCGATGGTATACAAGTAGCATCTGGAACTGCATCGACTCCTCAGAAGTTCGCCGATGTGTTCTTTATCGGGGGATACATAAGTGCTCAGTTACCCTTTGAGGGACTAATTGATGAATTCTCAATATATGATCATGCTCTGACTGCTCAAGAAGTGTATGATATTTTCACTGCGGGAAGCGCTGGTAAGTGTAAACCAAATCAAGGACAACACCCGATCATTGTCCCGCCGCCACCATCTGGACCATCTGGGTTATGTGTTACTCCTCCGACAGGCCTGATTAGTTGGTGGGATGGAGATAATAGTGCTGATGATCTGGTAGATGGAAATAATGGTTCCCTAGTTGGAGGAACTGGTTTTGCGTCCGGCTATCTGGGTCCTGCTTTCAGCTTCGACGGTATTGATGATGCTGTTGTAACTAGCTCGCAAGTTTATTTATCATCTGGCGGAACAGTTGAGTTTTGGTTTAAGTCATTTGCTTCTCCGCCATTTGGAATTGGAAATTTAATTCCTTCCTTGACTGGGAATGCTGGGTATGGAGGTGGTTTTCTTCAGATAGCTCCAACCCTTTATCTCCACACCGATCCAGATTATTGGGGCGATTTAACTTGGGAATTTGGCAATCTACAATCCCGGAATACGCTTCAACATATAGCTTTAAATCAATGGTATCATGCAGCAGTAACTTATGATAGTCAGTATAGGGTAAAAGTTTACCTTAATGGAGTTTTGGTATCATCGGCTATTGCGCTAAATCGTCCAACAGCTTTCTTCGGCAATGTAGTAATAGGTAACCACGGATATTCCAACTCCCCTTTTAATGGGCTTATTGATGAGTATTCGATTTATAACCATCCACTTCCAGCTAATGAAATTCAAACAATCTTTGAAGCCGGTACTGCTGGAAAATGTAAGCCAAATCGATCACCAGTAGTTAGTACAATTATGCCATCAACTAATCCAGCTCAAGTTAACACAACAATAACTGCCGACGCCAATTTCACCGATCTAGATTTACTTGATACTCACACGGCAGTTTGGGATTGGGGAGATGGTACTTCACCGGGCACTGTTACAGAGAGCAATGGATCAGGCTCTGTAACTGGGAGCCATACATACTCTACGCCTGGTGTGTATACTCTCAAATTAACAGTTACAGATAATAATGGTGGTTCAGGTGAATCTATATTCCAATACATTGTAGTTTATGATCCGGATGGGGGGTTTGTGACGGGGGCGGGGACTATTAATTCACCTGTAGGGGCTTATACGCTTGATACTTCACTTTCTGGTAAAGCCATTTTTGGGTTTGTATCAAAGTATCAGCCAGGTGCGAATGTGCCGACAGGGAATACAAGATTTAAGTTTCATGCTTCAGGTTTGGATTTTCAGAGTACTAACTATGATTGGTTAGTAGTTTCTGGGCCTAGAGGTCAATTTAAGGGGAGTGGAAAAATTAATAATCAAGGAGATTATGGTTTTATACTAACAGCTATTGATGGGCAGGTTAATGGTGGCGGAAATCAGGATAAATTCAGGATTAAAATTTGGGACATGAGCCAATCTAGCGATGGGTCAGCAGGGGTTATCTATGATAACCAAATTGGGGTGAGTGATACCTCTGACCCAACCACAGTTATATCTTCCGGAAGCATAACTATTCAAAAATAATAGTCCGTTTATTATCTAATCCCCAGTAATCCACCATCAGATGTTTATACTGAAAAGGTTAGTCCCAGAAAAGCAGACTGTTATATCAGGCCAATCCTATCATTTTGACTCTCAAAATCCCTTCTGGGGTGATCGACGGGAATCGAACCCGCAACCCTCAGTTCCACAAACTGATGCTCTGCCATTGAGCTACGACCACCGTGTAGGTTGTTATTTTAACAGCTAGTTAAAAAAATTTCATCATAATTTAAATTATTGCTTTATGTTTATGAACTAAAAAATGGCAGTTAAAGCACAGCCAAACTAAATTTAATACATTGTTGTTTCTTCTGTTGTGATCTTTATGGTGCACTATGAGTACTCGGCTATCTTTTATCTTGCAGAGTGCACAAACTAGCTCTTTACCACTTCTTTTCAAAATATCTCTGTAAGCTCTTATACCATCTATCCATTGGGAGCTTTTATCACCGACATAAGTTTGATTTCTCCAAAGTGTTTGACACCGCTTACTGCAAAAAAATTTACCACTTTTAGAACGTCCAAGTTCTTTAGGTGAACGATAAACCTTTTTATAACATATAAAGCACTTAATGAATTTCCCTTTATTTTGAGCTTTCCATTTACATCCTCTTGAGCAATACTTCCCCCAGCCTAATTTTTGATGGCTAGGTTTTATAAAAAATTCATTTCCACAAATAAGACATTTAACTAAGGGCACAAAATAATAATTAAGTCAATTTCGAATTAATGTCAAGACACGGGTCTCTGCAGAGACGGGCGTTCTACTGTTGAACTACAGCCACCACAAAACATATATATTTTACCTAATTTTACCTACATTATCCATCTCTTAAGGTTGACTTTATCCCATAATTTCATAAAATTACGTTTATGAGAATAGAATATGGTGTATACCGTT
>JACPKO010000075.1 GCA_016186985.1 Candidatus Daviesbacteria bacterium | reverse complement strand
TATCAAAAGTGCCCATAAAAGACCATTGAAATTGCAATGGAAATTCCATAATTTTTTCTTAAAATTTTCATCACGGCTACGCTTCGCAGCCAGTAAAAATACAGCCTGACTTAAGGTGACAAAAGCAAAAAAGATAAGTAGGAACATTATTAATTAATTCTACCGCAGTACGTCTTCTGACAGTAGCCCTGGTATTTTTCAAAACACCCCTCACAACTTATAAAATGCCTCTTGCTTTCACAATGTATGTTCGCACAATCCCTGTAAGTATCTGAGGTGGTAAACGTCTTTGAACCCGTTTTCAACCAAAAATCCGGAGGCTTTCTCGCATCTTACACCTCCTGTACAAACTGTTAAAACCGTTTGGTCTTTTATGTCCCTCAATTTTTCAAGCACCTTAGGCAAATCACGGAAGTTTTGAAAAGGAGCCAAAACCGAATTCTTGAAATAGCCAATTTCGTGTTCATAATCGTTGCGCATATCAACAATATAGAATTTTTTTCCGTCTTTAAACCATTCATGTAAATCCTCCGGGGTTAAATACTTACCGGTAGTTTTTCCCGGGTTAATGTCTCTTTCCCCTAAATGTCCGCTGACTATTTCGTCTTTCACTTTTACAGATAGTTTTGGGAAGGCGCTACCTGTACCCTCACTTTTCTTAAAATGAATGTCTTTAAATCTGGGGTCCTTTTGCATTTGGGTAATGTATCTTTTAGTTTTTAGCTTAATACCCTCAACAGTTCCATTTATACCTTCTTTTGCAATAATTATCCTGCCCTTTAGATTCAAGCTTTCGCACAATTTTAATTGCTCTAATTTAAGGACTTCGGGGTCTTTAACAGGCACATATTTATAAAATAAAAGTACAATATAGTTTTTCATAGATAAAATTTATTTTTCAAGCTCTGCTTAGTGCGAAGCGCCAAGCTCTGCTTATTCGTAGAAAAGCTCTGCTTATAATATAGAAGTATTTGGTAATTGTTCATGAGGCTAAATTATATCAAAAAAAGATAAAAGGGGTCTTTTAAAAAACCCTGTTTTTTGCTATAATATCCAAATTAACTGACCCGTAAACTGCGGAAAGGCTTAATTATCAAACCGAACAGATCCAAAACTGCATCAGATGAGAAGGCACAGGAGCGTGAGCTCTGGTTTAAAATTGTGGTAAAAGTTATAAACTGGAAAGAAGCTACAGCCAACAAAAGGAAATTAGGGGTAGAAAAAATCAGCAGCCAGGAGTGGTTAAACTACTGCAGACAAACACTTAAGATAAACGCTAATTCATTAAAAAGTAAAACAATAAAAAGGTTGGAGGAAGTTGAAGAACTGATTAAAAAACACGGCGGCTTTGCATAAAAAGGCTGCCTCCACCTTTGCCTCCACCTTTAAGGTGGGAAGCTAAAGTATAAATTGCTGACCTATTTTGATCCAGTTGCTTTTTATAGGGCCGGTGTGGTTAAATCCTATTTGAACTGCCTATAGATTATGTTTACAAGTTTACTGGCAGTTCCACTGGCTTTATCTTTTTTCTCACCTTTCCCCTTTCCATCCTTTAAACCCTTTCCTTTTCCTACTTCAACCGCCACTCCTGCTCCAAGCGCAGTCCCATCACAAGCCCCTTCTCCTACACCAGAACCTTCAGTGACTTCTGCAGTTGAAATTATCGATGTTGAACCCTCTTCAGCTAACTTTATGCAGGAATTTACTTTAACCGGGTTTAATTTTGGTTCAAATCCTGGGAGTATTAATTTCCGCCAATATAATCAGAGTTTTTCCTCAGGAGGGGCACCAATTGTTTCCTGGAACAGTCAGGAGATAAAAGCTAAAGTCCCGGCAGTTAAAAAAGGCTCCTACAGGATCCAGGTAACCACATCCGAAAACAAGAAAAGCAATGAAGATAAATTTACTGTTAAAAACGGCCAGCCAATAATAAATTCCACCTCACTTAGGGCGGTAAACGGCGAATACGAATTTGTTTTTCAGGGTACAGAATTCGGAAGCAGGAGAGGTGAAATTAATATTTATCTTGGAAACGCAATTGCGGGTAAAGGGATTATTAAATACTGGTCAAGCTCAAGGGTTCGTTTCGAGTTTCCTCCGCTTCCGCACTCAGAATACGGTTTCCAAATCCAGACCAGCGATGGAAGACAAAGCTCTCTTAAATTCTTTACTGTAGGCAATTAACTCTCAAATATAATTCAAGTTTGTGGTAATCTTATGTTATGGAAGGTTACACCGGGCTTACCCCGATTTCAGAGTATTTAATTTCCCATTTTGACAAGGAAAAACCCCATTCATATGACACAATGATTTCAGTTAACCCGGTGGTTTCGGAGGTTGCTTCATGGTACGAAAAGCTTAGAAATGCCATGGATTTTCGGGATGATGACGCTGTTTTGCGGGGAGCAATTGAGCGGATTATCAGAAGGCGGTTTATGCTTGGAGGTACGGCTCAAACAATCGCCGAACCTTTAGTAAGAGAATTGGTTTGGGCCCGCTATTTCCCGGAAGGGACAGTTCCTGAAAGTATTGTCGAGCAGGTTGAGAAGATTATCACCCTTTATCTTCACCTCCAGGATAAAGTCAACCAAAAGCATAAAGTTAACAGGAATGTAGTTAATGAATGGATTTTAAACTTTATGTCCTCCGCTATTGAAAACGTTTTGAGCCCTTCTAAAGACCGGGAGCTGATTGCAAATTTTATGTTCCAGTTTTTTAAGGATAAAGTTGTGATAAGTGATGATACAAATACGACAAAGGACGTTCAGATTTTTTTAGCAATTCGCCGGACTTACGCAAGCCAGGATTTGCCGCTTTTAAGATATCACCTTTTCCTGCAGATTTTTGGGCAGCCAAAAGAAGATAATCTTGAAAAAATTTCAGAACAATTCCTGGAAGCCTACAATCAAATTAATTACCACATTAATTATCCCCTGAAAAATAAGCTTATTACTTTTTTTAGAAACCACTCCATTCCCTTTTATATTCTTGAGGATATTTTAAGGCAAAACCGGGGCAAAAATATGGATCTTGTAAGAAATACAGAAGATTTTAAGGTTGCAGTCATTAACACCTGTACTAAAAAATACAACAATATCAGGGAAAAAGTCAGCCGGGCAATAGTCCGGGGTGTAATCTTTATCTTAGTAACCAAAGCGGTATTCGGGTTGTCTATCGAAGGAAGTATGGAAAATTTAATATACGGCCACGTTATTTGGAGTTCAATAGCCTTAAATACACTTTTC
>JACPKO010000074.1 GCA_016186985.1 Candidatus Daviesbacteria bacterium | reverse complement strand
TCCTAAAGGGAGAAGTGATAAGTGAAAAGGGAAAAGTTGGGGATGTTGATGAATATGTCAAAAAGTCTCAAAAGAGATCAGAACTGGAGCGTAAGGAGAATAAAGAGAAGACCGGTGTCTTTACAGGGCTTTACGCAATCAACCAGCTTACAGGTTATGAAATGCCGGTTTGGATCGCAGATTACGCACTGATGGGTTATGGAACAGGAGCAGTTGTCGGAGTCCCCGGGCATGACAGGCGCGACTTTGAGTTTGCCAAAGCCCATGATTTAAAAATTATAAGAGTTGTGGTTGGTTTGGATGGAGACGAATCCGATATTGAAAGTCTTGATCAGGTTCAGGAAAAAGAGGGCAAAATGGTGAACTCGCAGTTTCTAAACGGCCTGGATATTCATGAGGCAACCCGCAAAATAATGGATTACATAGTAGAGAAGGGTTGGGGAGAAAAGACTATTACCTACCATATCCATGACTGGTCTGTTTCCAGGCAAAGATATTGGGGAACTCCTGTCCCAATAATTCATTGTCCTAAAGATGGAATTGTGCCGGTTCCTGAGGCTGAATTACCTGTTTTGTTACCTTATGATGTAGATTTTCAACCAAAAGGAAAACCACCGCTCGCGTCAAACGAAGAATGGTTAAAAGTAAAATGTCCTAAATGCGGCGGGAGCGCGAAAAGAGAAGCTGAGACTATGGATACTTTCGTTGATTCTTCCTGGTATTTTTTCAGATTCTTGGATCCTAACCTGGAAACTGGAGTGTTTGATATAGATTTATGTAAAAAGATAATGCCTGTTGATATTTATTTTGGGGGGGCAGAACATACTTTAGGTCATACTTTATACTCCAGATTTTTCACTAAATTCTTCCATGATTTGATACTAACTGATCTAGAAGAGTATGCTTTGAGACGGATAAATCATGGTACTATCCTGGGTCCGGACGGTTCTAAGATGAGCAAATCCCGCCCCGAAAGTGTTGTAAATCCCGATGAGGAGGTTAAAAAATACGGGGCAGATACAATCAGGCTTTATTTAGCCTTTCTGATGCCTTATGAAGCTACAGGAGCCTGGGATAGGGAGAGGGTTAACGGTCCTTACCGGTTTTTACAAAGGGTCTGGGGATTGAAGGAAAAAATCGGAGATTTAAGCCTGAGCGAGCCTGATTTAAGGGAGATGAATCGTACGATTAAAGCTGTTTCAGAGGATTTAGAGGCTATAAAGTTCAATACTGCTGTTGCCCGTCTTATGGAATGGTTAAACTATTTATCTTCAAAAGAAAAGGTTGCAAGGCAGGAGTATAAAAATCTGTTATTACTTTTGGCGCCCTTTGCACCCCATATAGCGGAAGAACTCTGGCAGTTTTTAGTGAATAGTGAAGAGGGAAGAGAAAACTCAGAAAACAGTTGGTCTGTTCATCAGCAAAGTTGGCCAGAATTTGACGAAAAATATTTGGAAGATCCCGAAACAATAATTGTTGTCCAGGTTAACGGAAAAGTTAGGGATCAATTTAAGTTGTCAAAAAATATAACTGAAAAAGAAGTTTTGGAAATGGCAAAAAAGTCTGAAAAAGTCAGTAAGTTTTTAAAAGGGGAGATGGGTGCTTCTCGCGAAATAAAAAAAACAGTTTTCATACCGGGAAAATTACTTAATATTGTAAACTGATAGTAATATAATAGTTTTCCTCTTATCACTCAATTTTTACTCTGCTAACGATTTTTAATTTTTAAAAAAGCCTATTGAAATAGGCCAAACTATAAAAACGAATTAATGAGTACATTTTTTGAAATACCACAAAATATATCATTAGGGTTTTTTCCAAGGGAGCATTAAAAATCATATTAAACTTATAACTAATTTACATAGGGTAACTCAAAACTCAAAGGTCAAAGATCAAAAGTGCAACTTAAAACTAAAACTTTTGATTTTTTACCTGTACTTTTGCATTTTGCATTTTGACTTTTAAGTTTAGAGCTTTAAAGTTTTTTATAACTTAACTTTCACTTGACTAATAAGAAGGCTAAAACTAAAATGACCGAAGTTATATGCCCATATTTGACTCTTCATTTAAACTTAGCAAACTTCGGGAGGGAAATTCCAGACGGGATGATATCTGGTTACTTTCGCGCCTGGATCACCTTTGGAGCAATTTCTTCCCTGATGTTACGCAGGATAACCCGATTTTTATAAAATTTGGCCGTCACTCCAAATTTAGATTAGGCTCAATAAAGTTTGATAAACGAAACAAAAAATCTTACATAACTATCACCGCAATGTTTAAAGATATGAGCATTCCGGTAGAAGTTGTAGATCATACAATCGCGCACGAACTTTGCCATTACACGCACGGATTTTCCTCTCCAAAACGCCAAATGCATAAATATCCGCACCATGGAGGTGTAATCAGGCGCGAACTTGAAGAGCGCGATTTGCACCACCTGAGCCGGGCATATAGGAAGTGGATTAAGCAGTACCGGGAAATATTAAAGAAACAACAGGGCAATTGGTAAAATTAAGCTGAGGCTAATGGAATATTGATACAAAAACTTGCCTTTGCAGGAATTTGTATCAAGGTGGAGACGATGGTAAAAGTAAACCTTTGCATTTCCCCTTGACCCCGTTCAGTTTACATGAACGGGGTTGATACTTTTGAGATAAACTTTATACTGATATTGTGGAAGGGTTAAACCAAAAACTCAGTGAATACAGGCTTCCGATTGGGCTCCTGCTGGTTGGCGGAGTTCTTTTAATTGGCGGGTTGTTTTCTTCAAATTTGATTTCCAAACCTAGGTCTCCTGAAAGTTTCCCCAAAGAAAGTATTGTATCCCAAAGTAATTTAAGTGATATCAAAATTGACATTGCCGGTGCTGTAAATAATCCTGGAGTATTTACTCTTAGTAAAGAATCAAGGGTAGAAGATGCGATAAAACTGGCAGGCGGGTTCAGTGATAGCGCCAGCAAAGAATATGTATCAAAAAGATTAAATCTATCTCAAAAGATAACAGATGGACTCAAGATTTATATTCCATTTGAAGGGGAAGGTTTGGTTGGTAGTAGTGGTGTGGGTGGAGTTGTGGCCGGAGCCGCGACTTCAATCTCAGTGACCGGAAAAGTTGGCATTAATTCAGCAGACCAGGCAAGCCTGGAATCTTTACCCGGAATCGGTCCGGTTACAGCTAAAAAGATAATTGACGGGAGGCCATACGCTTCGATAGAGGAACTTCTTAGCAAAAAATCTGTTTCAAAAGCAGTTTATACGAAGATATTGGAGTTAGTGGATTTAAACTAATTTTCAATTTACAATTTTTAATTTTCATTCAAATCTCAATGATCAATGTAACATTGAAAATTCACTGAAAATTGTAAATTAAAAATTGAAAATTATTAAGTTCAATACTAGCTTTCTTTTATTAACTTTCCTCTTTTTAGTTCTCCTTACCAGGATCGATTACAACATGTTCCTTTACCGGCCGGGCATAATCACTTCTGATGAAAACTTATACCTTGAAGGATTAAAAACAAGAATTGAGGCTAATTTTGCACAGATTCTGCCTTCCCCGCAGTCGGGTCTTTTAGCCGGAATGGTTTTAGGCTCAAAGCAGGTTTTGCCGGATGATTTCCTTCAGGCTCTTATTAATACTTCAACAATTCATATTGTTGTGGCTTCGGGACAAAATTTGACCATACTCTCGGGGCTGATCATTGGTTTCGCAAGTGTTGTTGGAAGAAAGCGGGCAGTTA
>JACPKO010000082.1 GCA_016186985.1 Candidatus Daviesbacteria bacterium | reverse complement strand
CTTTTAGAGGGGGACTCACACCTTTGAATGTTGAGGAGTTTGCTTCCGAATATGCGGGTATCAGAACCGCCTTAATTCAGTCTGCCTTTCGGTATGATTATCCGAAAAAAGAAGTTATAAATGGAATAAAAAAGCTGGATACCTTATTGCCTAAGAAAAAAGCAGGAATAATCCCCGTTTTGGAGCAAGCTGAGTTGACTCAGATGATCAAGGTATTTGAGGGTTTTTATAAACCTACAATAGAAAAACTCGCGCCTCTTATTAATCAGGTGGTTGATCATTTTCCAAAAAGACGGGAAAGAGTTCAGCATACCGGATTATTCGGATACTCCAGAGGAGTGGGTAAAGTAAAATTGCCCAGGGCGATTGGATTTACCGGGGCGCTTTACAGTTTAGGAATGCCGCCTGAGCTGATTTCTACCGGTAGGGCACTTAAGTTGCTTAAGAACCTTAAGCTATTAGAAGAGTATTACATTAATCTGAGGAAGGATTTGTTGAGGGCGGGGGGGTTTGTAAACAGGGAATTGATTAAAAAATTAGCGAAACTCAACCCTGCAGCTAGTGATTATCTGGAGGATTTAGAGGCAGTAGAGGAATATTTAGGGGAACAGTTAGGTCCTAAAACTGAACAAGAAATAGCGCATCAAAAGATATCAAACAGTATATTTAAAAGATTAAATTCCGGTAAAAGCTTAGAAAAATTAATCACGCGGCAGGCAATTTTAAGAAGGAGTTTGGGATAGAAAGAACATTTAAGAAAGAATAAATTGACAATTCCACAAACAGCTTTTATACCACAGGTTGAATTATGGCTATTTATAATCCGGAATTAGGTCCAAGAAATATACCTGCTTTTTTAGATGACCCAAGTCTTAAACACACAGAAGAACTCTTTATCCCTCCGGGATTGGCTTTTAGAAGAGTAGATCCTTATGGAAACGACGGACTTTCTAATATTGGTAGGCGCACGCTGATTGGTAGTATTTTGGCAATGGGTTTGGGTGCAGCCGCTATTATTCAAGGGTCTAGAATTTTCAGAGATCTTCCTAAACCTGCAACGCCCTCTGCTGGACAAGCTGCTACCCCAGAAGTTGTTCCAACCCCAGTAACCCTGCTTACCCCTGGAGAAAGAGCTAAATATCAAAAACATGCACTAGTTATTTATCAACTGGCAAGAAAAGACTTCCAACCAGCTATATTAGATGCAAGATACGGCAGCGATTCTACACTATCTGCTGCACTTGATATTGCTATACATCCAAATTTAACTCAATTCGATTCCCAGGAACGCGCTGATTCATACACAAGGGAAGCACTATCAGACATAGATGGTTTACCTAGTGGGTATACGTATGGTTTAAAATCCCGTTTTGAAATGAAAGATCCACTGCTTAGGGCATATTATGGAACAGCACAAGGTATGAGAATCCACCTGTCAACAGGTTATGTAAGTGAGGCTGCCAGCAACAATATAGGATTACCCTACAGTCACAAATTCGCGCTTATACCTGAAAGGACTGAAAGAATAATTCCTGAGGCAGATTTATCTAGGGTAGCAGAAAAATGGTTTCAATTCCCGGATGGAGGAAGTTGGGGTGATCCTGAGGAACTGGCTGTTATTGGAGGACCAACTCGTCTTGCTTTGGCAAGAACTTATGCTAAAAAGGGAAGAACAAGCGCTGATGACTTCTCTGTCACCATCACTGCATTTGGCTCTCTTGAGTTAAACGACGGTTTTCCTAGGCCTTCCTGAAGAACTTGCAAAAATCCCCCTTCTTAGGAAAGTTTAGGTAGAACTAGTATTTTTTACACGATCGTATAAATTATACAAGTCTTTACAAATTAAATTCTGAATTTTTCATCTTCAATTTTGCATTTTTAATTTTAAATTTTAAATTATTCTTACGGTACCCACATCCAGTACCCTCCTTTTTTCTCCTGAGAACCTTTTTCAATCTCTTGCGCCGGGCCTCCCGAAGTATAGGCTGAGGCTGTAGCGACCGGCGTATAAGAATACCAGGCACCCGAAGCGCCGATCCTGTTTAAATTAGCAAGAATTATACTCAGGTCCCAGGAATTAATGATATTATCCAGGTTAAAGTCATATAAAGGGTTCCAGGTAGGAGAAGAGGGAGTAAGCCCGATTGCTGTCTTGACTAAATTGTAATCCAGGACATCAATAACATTATCTTCATTAACATCCCCGGTTAATAAGTTAAGTGCACCCAGGTTGGTAGGTGTCGTTTTAACAACGAAGGCGGATGATGTTGCAATTTGGGCTCCGCTTTTGATATATGCTGTATATGTAGTGCCTGTGTCAAGACCCGAAAGGGAAATCCCGTCAAAAGAGCCGGAAGCAGGAATAGTGACCATAAATGAGAGCAAATAAGCCGGTTTGGTTGTGGGCTGGCCCGCAGCAATTCCCAAAAATGCCCTGGTTGACTGGTTATCTAAGGGACGCCCTTGCAAGATAAGGCTAAACCCTAAAACCGGCCCTAAAACAAGCTGGGCATCAGAAACACTAGCTGTATTATCATCAGTGCCTGTCTGGGTTGTGGTTTGGGCTCCGGAAGCAACACCGCTGCCGTTGCTCCCGCTGGTCTGGTTTTGCGTCTGGTTAAGCCGGTCGAGCGCATCTTTAAGTTTAGATGAGGTAGTAGCTTCGGTTTTGGATTGGGTTACCGGGCCGTTGTATTCCTGGGCCTGGGACTGAGTTTTAAACCTTAAAGACATTACATAGGCGCCAGTCGGGATTAGTATGGTAATTGTTATGATCGCGGCGATAATTAATCTATCGCGAAGTGACAGGTTAAACTTCGGCATTAGGAATATATTAACGCTTTTAGATTAGTCTAACAAGGGAAAAGAATGCTGGAGAAGCTTAAGGAAGCGGGAAAGTACGGCTGGCTGAAGCTTGTTTTAAAACCTGTTCAGCCAGGAGCCAGTTGGCTTCCTGACCCCGATCCCATCGCTCGGAAAGTCTATGCGCGAAAGAATATGTGATGTCTCTTAACCTTTCCGGCGGTATCGGAACCGGATCAGCGCTATATTTTCGGAGTATTGCAAGAGATGAAACATGTTCGGGTTGAGGGCTTCTCTCTAAAGCAGCTGTGACAAAATCAGTTGGTATCTGCATTACGATTGAAAAATCCTTCATAAACCCGCCCGGATAGGCTAAGACGTTTCCGCCCCCGTCATGTTCAGGGAAAGATAAACATACTCCGTTCTTATTTTGCTCACTACGGGTATAGTAAGCAGATAACACAGATTCCAGCGGTCTTCCTCCATGTCCGGTTAAAGCGTCGTGCAATAATGTATAAAACTCTACTTGAGCCTGCTCAGCTGCAGGGTCTACCGGTTGGACCGCTTCGGCAAGCAGGCGAAAACCCGCGATATACCCCCGCGCCAGGCTTAGTCTAGTTTCATATGGTAAAGTGTTCCGCGCGGATACACAGCGCTCAGCTGATCTTTCTGTTCCGGGTGGCCCTTGAAGTGTCATGACCGGATTTTATTTATAATAATTTCCAAAGTCAAGAGTCCAGGTGAAGAGCCAAGCATCCAATATAGTTTAATCAATTTAAACGATCGTCCAAAAACATTAAACTACTATCGCGGGCTAGCGGGTTACTTGCCACTTATCACTTATCTCTTTACAATCAATTAATGGCAAAAACATTGGTCAGGGTTTTATTAAACACAGCAATAGGTGTGGTGCTGATTTATTTTTGGCTGAAGCTGGTTAACCTCGAAGAGATTAAGCAAACGCTTGTAAGTTTTAATCCGCTCATCCTAATTCCGGCTATACTTTCGCTGGCCCTTGCCAGCATACTTAAAGCTTTAAGATTTAAAGTCCTGCTTTCAGAAACTGCAGATATAAGTTTTTTAAGGATGGTCTATTTAACATTTGTCAGCCAATTACTTTCCTTTACAATTCCGGTAAGAGCCGGGGAAGTTGCTAAAGGTGTTTATCTTTCAACGCAGTACAATTTGCATTTTGGAAAAGCTGTTGTCTGGGTATTTTTAGACCGCTTCCTGGATTTCTGGGCAGCGTTAGGTTTATCTCTGGTGCTTCTTTTGATAATTCCTACAAACTTACCGCAAAGCCTGACAATTATTTTACTTGCAGGCGTTATAGTTGCTTCTCTGATAACGGTTTTAATCGTTTTCAGACCTGCATATTTTCACCGCCTGTCTAAATTTTTAAGCCACCTGCTCATAATTAACCTGCTTAAGGTTAAATTTTTAAAGCTAAGTTTCTTTATTGTTGATTGTTTTGCTTTGCTTGGCGGGAATTTTTCGCGCAGCTTCAGGCTTGCTATTTTAACAGTGGTTGCTTCGCTGTTTGAGGGTCTTTGCTGGTATTTAATATTTGCATTCTACATTCCGGATGTTTCAGTGTTTAAAGTCTGGTTGGGTTCAATGCTGACTGCCCTTACATTCCTGATTCCGGCGGCGCCCGGGTATGTCGGCTCAGCCGAAGCTGCAGGACTTGCAGTTTTCAGCTTTGGATTGGGCTTAAGCCAGTCAATTGTTCCTGCAGTTACAATTATATTCCACGCAGTCGGGCTTGTTTTTATATTATCAAGCGGAATATTAGGGCTCTTTATGTTGAAATTCAATTTAAAGCTGGTATGGAAAAGATTGTTAAATAGAAGCTAGATCAATCTTGACCCCAATTCCCATACTCGGCGCAACGACAGCTTTCCTAATCCTGGTTTTGCCGATTGCATTGAATAAAATTTTTATATTTGCAATTACTTCGTCAGTCTTTTGTGAAACCTTACCTAAAGTCAGATGAATAGCCTGCCCGTTTTTTTCTGTTTTATATTCAACTTTTCCGGATTGGATTTCAGTTACTGCTTTTTTCAGATCATTTGTAATAGTCCCGTTTTTAGGTGAGGGCATTAAACCTCTTGGACCTAAGACTTTTGCAGCTCTTGCAAGTTTTGGCATCCACTCAGGAGTTGTTACGATAACATCAAAGTTAGTTATGCCCCTGATAATCTCGTTCAGCTTGTCATCATTACCGATTTCTATATCTTCACCAAATGGGGCTTGTCCCTCCGAAACTTTTAGTGAAGGGGGACCAAATGCTAATATTTTTAATTTTTTACCGGAAGCAAAAGGAAGTGAGACCAGTCCTCTAATATTTTTGGCGTTCGTGCCTAAATGGATTTCAAGCGAGCCGTCAAATTTTGAATATGAGCTTTGTTTGGCCAAATCAATAGCTTCGGTAACTGGATATCTTTTACCTTTCTCGATTTTTTCTGCCGCTTGTTTGTATTTAAGGCTCCGGTATTTTACATTACCTTTTTTCTGAGAAGCTTTTGAGGATTTAGCTTTCTTTTTTTCAGAAGACTTGCTTTCGGGTCCTGCCGCTTCAGCTTCCCGTCGGATGTCCTCAGTCACTTCGTTCCCTGCGGGCATGCGCCGGGAGCCCTCTTCCGCGTCACCCGCTTCGCTTTCAAGTTTTTCAACTTTTGGCCTGCGCAGGAGAGGCGTATTATTTTGATCTGTATTTTTGCTCGCCTCGCTGCGAAGCGGGCCTTTTAACTTTTGCCTTTTGACTTCAAGCGGTGCTTGTGAGTCATCTATTGATGCTAATTTAGTTTTGCCCATAATAGACTCCTTTTGGGAGTAATTTTCAATTTTTAATTCTTAATTTTCAATGAATTTTTAATGTCTTAATGTTTAAAAATTAAAGCATTAGTAATTGATTAGAAATTAGAAATTAGAAATTAGAAATTTTAAATTAGAAATTTACTAACTTACCTTAACTCCCATACTTCTCGCCACTCCTGCAACAATATTTACTGCTGCTTCGACCTTATTTGTATTTAAGTCCTCAAGTTTGTTTTTGGCGATTTCTTCGGCCTGGGATTTTGTTAAAGTTCCGGCTGTTTCATGCCCTGCTTTGCCTGCGCCTTTTTCTAAATTGAGCGCTTTTTTAATCATTTCTGCAATCGGAGGCTGTTTTGTTATAAAAGTGAAAGTCCTGTCCTCGTAAACCGTTATAACAACAGGAAGCAAATTACCGGTTTTATCTTTGGTTTTTTCGTTAAATGCTTTAACAAAATCCATGATGGGAAGCCCGTGCTGACCCAAAGCCGGACCTACGGGAGGTGCAGCTGTTGCAGCACCAGCCGGAATCGTTAATTTTATAAATGTTTTAATCTTCTTAGCCATTATTTTTTCCTAAAACATTTACCCAGGCCGTTAGGCCGCTAAATGTTTTCACCTTTTTTGCCATAATATTAATTAGAACCTCTGACTTCTAATATTTGGGAATTATACATTCAATCCAAACAAAAATCTAGCCTCTTTTTGGTGGTTTTTGCCTTCGCCAGTTAGCATAGAAGGTAATATCAGCGCCTGGTGGCAAAACTATTCTGTCTCCATGGGTATATTCTGCAGCCACTTCACGACCTCTGAAAGCACTGATAACTCTGGCAAGCTGAGCTGCCTCGTCCAGCATCTCAAACCTTACGGTTAAAGGATCTTTTGGACCCAATGGTCTGAAATGATAAACTGAATAATATTCATCATCACCTTTTCCAGGAGCTGATTGAACTGGTCTGTCTCCAAAATTAGGTAAACCTTCATCTATTGGACCACCAATCCCGTGGGTTGCTTCTACTTTTATCATATAAGAATCTTTTTAATTTCCAACAATTCTTGGTGATGTTTGACTAACTTCAGTTGAAGGGACTCTTGCTCCAAATCCAACAATTTTACCAACCCAAATTTCTCTTCCTTCAGCTTCAGTAACTAGTAGCCTAATTATTGGTTCCCAATTTGGTCGTTGTGTATCTAACCCCACAACTATGCCTCTTGTGTATTCATGAACAACTTTTCTATCTCCCCAAGGTCCTTTCTGTATTAGTTGACAAAACTCTCTTTCTTGACCTAATAATACTGGATTTACAAAGGACTCAACTTCTAACATAGCTATTTTATTATCTTTATACTTCTTGAGGGAGTTGCAATCCACCCCTTTCTAGGCTCTTCGACCCGACCTTTTTCTAAATCTAAAATTGATTCAACTCTCACTCTGGGCCTATCACCTATTTTGCCCACCACCCGTCCTTGAAAGACACAGATACCACCATCAAACTGTTTAACCATAAAGCTGACTTGGGAATTTAACACTGCAGTATCTCCTTCAATCATAATTTTATAGTTTTTGGACTTGCAAAAAATCTAATTCTACCGGGGTTTCTCTGCCGAAAATTGAAACCAAAACGCGGACGCGGCCCTTTTCTTTATCAACGCTGTCAACTTTACCGATGAATTCAGCGAACGGTCCGTCAATAATCTTAATTGTGTCATCGACCATAAAGACGTCCTTGAAGGTCGGCTGGGCACCTTGGGTGGTGAATTTGACAATAGTTGCAACCTCTGCCTCGGAAATTGGGGTGGGTTTATTACCCGCGCCGATAAAAGAAGTTACGCCCTGGGTTGTCCGGACTGCCAGCCATGAAGTGTCGTTTAATTCCATTTTGATTAAGATGTAGCCAGGGAATATTTTTTCTTTAACTGTTTCTTTTTTACCGCCCCTGATTTCAATTTTATCCTGGGTCGGGACTAAGATATCGAAAATTAAATTCTCAAGTCTTTCAGCTTCAATCCTTTGTTTTAGGGCAGTTGCAACCTTATTCTCGTGCCCGGCAAAAGTGTGAACAACGTACCATTTAGCGTTAGGATTTGAAGGGGGTTCAGGTTTGGTTGGTTCAGAAGACTCAGAAGGACTCGGAATATCAGATGAGTCGGATTTTTCAGATACATCAGAATTGTCAGAACTTATGCTTGCTGGTTCATCTGATTCACTGGTATTCTGAGAATCTGGTTTTTCTGAGTTTTCCGAGTTTTCTGAAACTGTTTCCTCTTTGGGCTCAACATCAAATTCTTTTAAGGCTACAAAAGGATTTGCTGTTTCTTCACTTGCAGATTCTGTTTTTTTTGTATCGTCCATATGTATCTTCGGGGATTACTTATATAAATAGGTGCTAACATTTGTAAATAAGTAATCAATTCCTCCAATGAGCCTTCTCCGCCAAATGGCGGATCGTCTCTCGGATCAGTCTATTTATACAGATACGAACTTACGTTCGTAAAAATATAGTCGATTCCTCCAATGAGCCTTCGATGACTCGTCTCTGTCGGAATTTATTTATACAGATACGAACTTACGTTCGTAAAAATATAGTCGATTCCTCCAATAAAAAAGGCTACGATTACAGTAATAAATATTACTATAAAAGTAAGCCTGATTGTCTGATCCCTTGTGGGCCAAACAACTTTAGATAATTCTACCCTAACTTCCTTTAAAAAATCAAGCGCTTTCATTGAAAGGTAATATTAACATAAAAAAGGAACGGAGGCTATAGATGGGGGAGAACGTGTTAAAATACCCTCATGGTTAGGCATATTCTTACACTTTCGGTTTCTGAAACAGATGAGATAATTTCCGGCACGAAACAATTCATATTTAAGTTTTTTAAAAAAAGACCGGTGTTTTTGAGTAATGTTAACTCAGGAGATCTGGTTTACTTCAAAATTAATAAGGGAGAGGTTTTAGGGCAATTTGAAATTGGTAAATTGATTGTCGCACAAAAGCTGGAAGCAGGGGATTGGAATTGGATTAAAGAGATTGGGAAGCCGGCGGAATTTGGTTTAACAAAGTCGGAATTTGAAGAAAAGGCTAACATGGATAAGACACTCGTGATAGTCCAAATTATAAAACTAGAACAATTTATCACCCCCCCAATAGAAATAGATAAGAGGAGTAAAAAAGAGTGGATAGTTTTAGATTAAGCAGTAAGCCCTCTCTTAGATTCTAAATTCTTAATTCTTTTCTCATGGTCACCTATTTGTGTTTCCAAATTATCTGTTCTTCTGTCGTGAGAATCAATTTTGGCATTAACCCGTTTAAAACCTTGCTTCATTTCCTTCTTTAATCCTTCGGTCTCTTCTTTAAGACCTCCCATTTCTTTCTTTAAACCTTTCATTTCCAGCCTAAGCTCCTCTTCCATACTCTCCATAGCAGGAGCAACAACTTGTTCAAAACCTAAATTAAATAATCTGATGAATTTTTCTTCTTCAGTTTCCTGTTTTTTAATCTTAGACACCATAAGATGATCGTAGTGAAAGTTAATACTGATGTCAATTCTGACGAAGAATATCAAAAATAATCATAAATGATAAATATCCGCCTTATGCAGGTTTGGGGGATTTTGGCCATACTAAATATCCTGTAAAGGCTTCTGCTGCTGCAAGAACTAGATTTCCAGCTCCCAATGATATGACAGCTGCAAGTGCTAAAGCCCCGCCGGCTAGATAACGCGTACCGAGTTCAATATTTGATCTGAAACCATTTTGTGAGTTTTCCTTGCCCATATGTTAAATATATATTCTATCACTTAGCCTCAGCTTTTTGGAGAATTGAAATTTAAAAGTAAAAAGACTAAAGTCACTTCCTGGTGGGCAAGTATTACATAATTGATTTTGACTCGACATTTATTTCTGTTGAAGGCCTTGATGAACTGGCCAGGATCTCTTTAAAAAATTCTCCCGGAAAGATCGCTCAAATTGAACAAATTACAAAAGACGGAATGGTTGGGAAGATTGGTTTCCGTGAAAGTCTGGAGAAGCGTCTACAGTTAATAGTTATCAGGAGACAGGAGATAGTTAAAACTGTGAAGCTTCTAAAAAAAAATATTACCCCGTCTATCCTTCGAAACAAGAAATTTTTTAAACAAAACAGAGACAATATTTATATAATCTCAGGCGGGTTTGAAGAGCTGATTTTTCCGGTCGTCGAAGATTTTGGGATTAAAAAAGAAAATATTTTAGCCAATAAATTCATTTTTAAAGGCAAAAAAGTTGTAGGGTTTGATAAATCCCGGCCGTTAAGCCAGGCCCAGGGAAAGGCTGAGGCTGTACACCGTCTGGAGTTAGACGGAGAGATAATTGTAATAGGGGACGGGTTTACGGATTTAGAAATAAAGAGATTGGGGTTTGCCCAAATTTTTATAGCTTTTATTGAAAATGTATCAAGGGAATCAATAGTTAAAGCCGCGGATTTAGTTGTCAGGGATTTTGATGAATTTCTTTTTCTGGAGCATATTTCCTCGGACCTTTCTTATCCAAAGTCCAGGATGAAGGTGCTGCTGCTGGAAAATATCGAACCTTTGGCCGCGGAAAATTTTATCAAAGAAGGTTATCAGGTGGAAACCTTCAGAGAAGCCTTCTCAGAAGAGGAGCTGATCAAAAAAATCAGGAAGACCTCTATTTTAGGAATACGCAGTAAAACCAGGATTACAGAAAATGTAGTAGAAAATGCAAAAAAGTTAAAGTGCATAGGAGCTTTTTCAATCGGGACAGACCAGATAGACCTGACTAAGGCAACAAATGCCGGGGTAGCAGTATTTAATGCACCTTACCAAAACACCCGCTCGGTTGTTGAACTGGCGATCGGTGAGATGATTATGCTTTTAAGGGGGGTATTTGATAAATCCAATAAAGCCCACAAAGGAGTTTGGGATAAAACTGCGCTTGGTTCAAATGAAATAAGAGGAAAAACCTTGGGGATAATAGGTTACGGAAGTATTGGTTCTCAATTGTCTGTTTTGGCGGAAAGCTTAGGATGCAAAGTTATCTTTTATGACAAGGTTGAAAAGTTAAGCCTGGGGAATGCTAAAAAAGCCTATACTCTTGATGAATTATTAAAAAAATCCGATATTGTCTCAGTCCATGTTTCAGGAGACAAGAAATTTAATACTAATTTAATCTCTGAAAAGGAATTTTCAAAAATGAAAGACGGGGTTGTTTTTCTAAACCTTGCCAGGGGGTTTATTGTTGATGTGCCTGCTCTTTTAAAATACATTAAAAACGGAAAAATCAGAGGGGCGGGAATAGATGTTTTTCCCGGTGAGCCGAAGGGTGCCGATGAACCCTTCATAACTGAGCTGGCTGGTTTACCAAATGTGATTTTAACTCCTCATATTGCAGGTTCAACTGAGGAGGCGCAAAGAAATATTGCAGAGTTTGTTTCGGGAAAATTAATTGATTTTATCAATACCGGCAATACCTATTTATCTGTCAATTTTCCAAACATAGATTTGCCGAAGCAGGGAAATTCACACCGCCTTTTGCATCTTCATAAAAATGTACCCGGGATTTTGGCCCAAATTAACAGCATCCTGGCCAGCCACAAAATCAATATCACAGGTCAATACTTAAAGACAAATGAAGAAATAGGTTATCTGATAACTGATATAGACAAAAAATATGATACCAAACTACTCGGTGAACTAAAGCTAATTCCGGATACCATCCGTTTCAGGGTACTGCATTAGAGCTATTGAAAACTTTCTAAGCTTGGTGTATATAGTGTTACCTATGGGCAAATCGCCTGATACTGAAAATCCTTTTTATTATATAAGTGCGGGATTGTCTGAGCCGGCCAGGGTAATGTCTGTAACAAGAGGATCTTTGAAGTTTGGAGACTTTGCAGTTACCAGGTTTGCTTTGGATGGATTCAAATACATAAAAGAGGATTGGGAGCCAGGTAAGCTGGTTATTGTTGATGGGTATAGCAATGGCAGGGCTCCTCTTAGTTTAAAGTTAGTAGAAGGAACAGACTCGGTCGGTATCCAAGAATTGGGTGCCTGCCGGAATTACGGGGAAAAAAGAATTGGTGATAGTTGGGATGGACAATACTACGTATTTAGCTGGGATCCGGACGGAGAATTAAAACGGGTTGAAGCAGGTGTTGCCAAATATCATGGGTTTTTTTATGAAGGGGTTAGAGGATGGAGAAGACAAGATACCCATGATCTTGAGTTTTTTCGGGCCAATAGACCGGATTATGGACCTTTAGATGCGGAGATCGAAAGACAATTCCTCCATGTTTTAACCAGGGAGCGAAAAGTTCTTTTGGGTAGGGAAATACCCTGGAAAATAGATTATGCAGCCATTGCTGCAGAAATTGTTGAAAAGGCAGAGTTAATGGAATTTATGGAGGCATTTAAAAAATCAGGAATTGCCGTAAGAACTTAAATTTCTTTTTAATTTCATTTTTCCCACGATCGTATGAATTTTGAAATTTGAGCTGAGAGGATTTTGTCAGTACATTGTCAGTACACCACCTCGAAGTTTGTGATACAATACTT
>JACPKO010000081.1 GCA_016186985.1 Candidatus Daviesbacteria bacterium | reverse complement strand
CTCATTCCTGTTTTAACACCCCTTAACTTAGCCTCAACGGAAGCCGCACCTATCACAGTGCGCGTTAGCCTGTCCCCGCCGGAAACCCCGATTGGCTTTCCCCGCAGCCTCGGATTTGCCTGCTGTTCAACAGTTGCAAAAAAACTATTAAAATCTATATGGATTATGCTGCGCATAATTAAACGCAAATTGCAAAACTCAAAAGTCAAATCTAAAATTCAAAATCTGAAAAGTTTTAAGTTTTGCGATGTAGCTTTGCCTTTTGACATTTGAGTTTTGAGATTTCTAAGACTCATCTACAGCTTCTAAAACCCACTTTAAAGTTGTTCCGTCAAACCCCAACCTGTAAAAATTCCCACCTGATGAAACTGAAAAATGATAAAGTTCCTTATTGCCCTCACGGCTTTGGTGGATTAAATTAATTTTATCGATCGCAATCCGGCGCTTGTTCCAAAAGAAAATATAGGGGCGGACTTGGCCTTTTTCAAAAAAAACCCAGACATTAATAGGATCGGAAAGCTCTAACATTATTTCAAATCTCAAAAATCAAATGTCAAATCTACAGCTCAAATCTAAAATCTTTTTTAGTTTTGAGATTTTAATTGTAGATTTGCGTTTTGCGATTTGAATTTTGAGTTATATTATTTATATCCCGAATTTAACCCGAAGTCAATACTTCGATTACACTCAGTATTGGTTAAATTTCTCTAAAACCGGCTCTAAAATCTATATTGCCTGTTTTTGTAAATTTATTGGGTACGAGTATCCTCTCCCGCCCTCTCCTCATTGTATCGGGTACTTGTGGGGATTTGCTTCCCTGCAGATAATATTCGCCTGTCTCCAAGTTACCTGCCGTGACTCTTTCTATGATCTCTTGAGGAGGTATTTCATAATCGATAAAAGCAGGATTAGGAAAATGCCTGAATAATCTTACCCCTGGAAGTTTTCTTCTAAAATAACCTATTGAAAACTCTATGGAAGCTACTGCCGGCAATCCTGGTGAAAATCTTTTACCCTTCAGCCAATCCTGCGCTTCGTTAAAAGTTGTAAATACAAGTAATCCCGGTGCGCGGTCTGGCTCATACTCACCTTCTGAGTAATACCATACCTCTCTGGATCCCTGCCTTTGCTCTTCTGAATCATTGGAAAGAAAAATTCCTCCCCTTCTTAATTCCTTTTCGGAATATCCTCTGAAAATTCCTCCTTTCCCCAAAGGACCTGTAATCCCTCTGTAAAATCTCATTTTTGGCCTGTTTTCGCTCTCTGGAGACATAATATGGAAATTATAGATATTTTATAAAGCGCTCGAGGTTTGGATCAAACTGATAACCAGCTCTTTTCGCAGTGACATCATAACGGAGTCTACCTCTTTGATATTTTGCCTCGTGAACTTTCCAGAACCAATTATTTTGTTCCACAGGACGTATGGTTACTGTTGCAATATCGCCTCTCCATTTCGCATATTCCTCTACTAATCCCACACCAAACTTTTCCCATCGACCAGTCAATGGCTCTCCCTGAAGTCTCTGGGGAGCTTGAATTTGGACTATATCTAATCCACCCCGGTCATAATTTCCTATTCGGTTAAAGGAGTAAACTGCTGCTGGACTTTCTTCCCCTGACAAATGCATCCCAAAAGCAAACGCCCCATCTAACCATATACTATCGACGTAATCGTGATCATGAGGATCCATACCCTTGTAGGTTGCACTTAACACAATATCTCTTCTTTTCAATCTTTGTTCGGCCAAATTCTGCAAAACAGGCTGTACGGGGGAATCGTCTAGGAAAATTCTCATAGGTTCTACGAATTCCAATCGGAAACTGTATTCTTGCGGGATAATCATAAACAGGAATTTTACCAAAGACGCTTGTTGAAATCAAACTATGGGTTTGATTAGTATAAGTAAGTCTGTGTTAAAATATCCAGACTCTGCTATGAAATTATTTACCCTGTTTTTTACTTCTGTATTACTTGTCACTTGTCACTTGTCACTTGTCACTCCTGTTTCAGCAGTGACTAACCCTCTTTCCGTCCCCAATAACAAATACGGAATACATATAATCTCGGCTACACGCGATGAGGCGTCAGAGGCAGCGAGATTGGTTAATACAAACGGTGATTGGGGTTATATTACAGTTTTAGCGGAATCCGGAGACCGGAATGAGGTAAAATGGCAGGAATTTTTCAGCGAACTTAGACGGAGGCATTTGATACCCCTTGTGCGTCTTGCTACAAAGCCCGATAACGGTAACTGGAAACGTCCTTATGACGGAGAGGAAATTGCCTGGGCTGATTTCCTAGACAGACTAAACTGGCCGACTAAAAACCGCTTTATCATACTTTATAACGAACCTAACCATGGTTCCGAGTGGGGAGGCTTTGCTGATCCCGAAGGATTCGCAGTTGCAACCAAGAAAACAATTGATGCCCTAAGGCAAAAGAGCGCTGACTTTTTTATCTTAAATGCAGGATTTGATGCATCCGCCCCTAATAACCCCCCCGCTTACATGGACCAGGAAGAGTTTATGAAACGGATGGATACTGCAGTTCCCGGGATTTTTGATAAATTTGACGGCTGGGTATCCCACTCTTATCCTAACCCTGGATTTATTGGTAAACCGAATGAAGCTGGCAGAGGCACTGTGAGAACCTGGGAATGGGAACAGCAATTGTTAAACAGGCTTGGCGTCACTAAAGTCTTGCCCATTTTCATTACCGAAACAGGCTGGAAACATTCTGAAGGCGTTGTTGAAAATAAAAGCTTCCCCTCACCCGAGGTTGTTGCTTCATATTACAAAGATGCTTTCAGCAGTGCATGGGCAAACAGCAGGATTGTTGCTGTAACTCCATTCCTCCTGAATTATCAGGAACCCCCTTTTGACCACTTTTCCTTTAAGGTAAATAGTCAGACCAGGCTTGCCTCTGATGCCTCCAGGGATTACCACCTGCCTTATTATGTTCTCCAGGATGCACAAAAACAAAAAGGCCGTCCTCTGCAGGATGAATCCGCAGCACTAACCAAAATAGGCATTGAAAAGGATGGTTTTACAAATTATTTTGATGCGACATCTTCAGGGACTTTTGCCTCCTTTGCGTACGATGAACCCTACAAATTAGTTTTGACTTTTAAAAATACAGGCCAGTCAATTTGGGGCGATGGCAACGAAATGGCTCTGATTTTGTTTGGCGGGGGTCCTGCTCTTGAGAAAACCCGTTTTGATTTACAGGATAAAAAAATTGAACCCGGGCAGGAAGTTACTTTTGAAGTACCCCTTCTTCCGTTAAAAGGTGGCGCGTATAAAATGTTGTTTAATTTTTACAGCGGTACCGCCCCTTTGATGGAAAAAGATTACCCTTTTGAAATTGAAGTTAAAGCTCCGGTGTTTTTAAAAATTTCAGCCTCCCTTAAGTGGAAGAAAAACTTTGCAGGGGAATATTTACTGAGTGTTTTAGGTCAGCTTCGTTATGCCCTTTCAACAACCCAAATTAATACTGTTTTAAATAACGAAGGAAAGTCAGAAACTTTGGAAACTAAATATTTGCTTCCGGATCAGCAATACATATTTACACTCGAGAAACCTTATTATAAACCAAAAACGATTAGTCAGACAATTGCGCCAGGAACCAACGAAATTAATTTTGGCGAGCTCCAGCCTGATATCCGATCAGCCATCCTTAAACCTATCGAGCTTTGGAAACTCTTGCCCTGGTCAAACTAATTCTCATACAGGGTATATCTTAGCTCTTACAGCATATCTTTTACTTGGTGGGAAACTTAATGTTCTTCTGCGCCTGTCTAGTCTTAATCCATGAGTATTTGCCAAAGTGCTTGCTTCCTCCATCAGGGCTTGTCTATAGTCCTCTACTCTATAAAGCATATGCCCTGAAACTACTATTACCGGAGAATACATCTCGTGTTTTACTTTTAATCCAACTTGATATTTTACAACCTGAGGACCAAATATTCGGAGTAATAATTCCCCTGGGTCGGCTGGAGAGAGCTCCAAAGGAGAATGGTTTAAATTCCAAAAAGGAACTAGTTCTCTCCTTGCGGGAACTCTAAATGGTTTTATGCCAAACTGCTCATTTATCCTATCATAGTTTCTTACTACATCTATTGTTGGACCTGTTAGCGCCGGACCAACCCAACGGTATACACCATATTCTATTCTCATAAACGTAATTTTATGAAATTATGGGATAAAGTCAACCTTAAGAGATGGATAATGTAGGTAAAATTAGGTAAAATATATATGTTTTGTGGTGGCTGTAGTTCAACAGTAGAACG
>JACPKO010000076.1 GCA_016186985.1 Candidatus Daviesbacteria bacterium | reverse complement strand
GGAGTGGGATTTTGGAATAAGAAGCGTATGGCCCGGCATAATCGGCGCTATCGAAAGAAAAGCTAAATGTTTGCTATCCTCCCAAACTTTATATGAAGGTATTTCCCCTGCGACTATTTTACAGAAAATGCATGAATCCATTTTCAAGATATTACCACAACTTCAGCCCTTTAAGTATTTTTTGGAGCTTTGATGGACTAAGCTGCCTGAGCGCAGTGCGCTTATGTCGGATTGCAGCTTTTCCAAATCTTCCTCTATATTTTTAAGGGTTATTTTAGACTGTTCCTCTTCCATATCAGTTTTAATATCTTCGGCTGCAATATCTTCAATTTCCTCAGAAATTTCTTCGACATCACCTTCCAATCCTTCAACATCTTCCTGAATTTCTTCGATATCCTCTTCAACTTCTTCAAGCGATTTGGTGTTGCGGTTAACAGTAATTTGGATAAAAAGGGCTAAATAAATAGCTTCAATTGAGAGAAGTGTGGTTAGTATCAAAAGAACCAGGTTAAAAGAAACCCCGAAGAAAAGAAGCATAAAAAAGCTCCCGAAAACTATCGTATGAAGTATTACTGAAACTGGAGTTCCTATTGAACTTTTATTGCCTCATCTTTTATTTTCATTCTGGCAATCATAATTACCTCCTTAAGTTATTCTTGCAGATAGTTAAGAATAATTACAACCCTTCAGGATTAAGTTAGTTAATTATAGTAACTTTGAAGCGGAAGTCAACTATAGGATAAATTATGGGTCGCGAAAAAGCGATTAATACTGAATTTCTTTAATTAAACCCATAGTTTTTGACATTTCTCGAAAAATATAGTATTATAACTGCTCAAATTTATGAAAGTAGAGTTTAGACAAGCAGTTGAAAAGATAAGAACCTTTGGAAGAAGGTTAGTTTTCAGAGCTTCAATTGGTCCTGATCAGTTAGTCCCCCCCCCACTTACCAGTTCTGACACTGAAATTTCAGCTACAATTCAGTCTAATGGATCAGAGCCTGGTATTTCAGTTCCTACAGTTGACTATAGAAGTATTGCCTTAGGTTATTTTGGGGATATTTTAAAGAGGAACCGGATGCAAGGTAGATCCTCTGATGAAGTTTTAGCAAGTTTATATTTTGATTCTGTGCTTAAAGGTGTAAAAGGGGTGCAAATTAAACAAGCACTTGAAGCTGGTACATATTCTTTAGAAGTAGCAGAAGCACTCGCACGATTAATTCCTGACAATCCTCGTAGGGATGCCCGCCGAGCATTAGTTTTATGGGAGGAACAAGTATCCAGGGGTCATGAAAGAATTACTCCAACAAACGGGACTCGTAAAGCTAATGGAAATAAAGAAAATGGTAAACACAAATTATCTGAAGCTACTCCAGCTGAACAAAAAGCCAATAATCCCGATATAGAGACTGAAAGAGTTAAAAACTACACTATGGGTAGGCTTTACCAAAAACCCATTGACCCGAAAAAGGGTTTACGCTTTGGAGTTGAAGAAATGACCGAAGAAGAAGTAACGGAATTGATTAGAGAAAGAGCAAATAAATTAGCAAGAGGAGATGAAAGATTAGTTACCGATTTTACAACCATAATTGATTTGTTAAGGAAAAATCCAACTCCTAACGGTAACGAAGGTGTTAAACGAATGGAAGATAAAAGGATTGCAATAGAAAGCATCCCTCATCCTTTATGGAGATTTAGCCCTAAAAGGAGTAAAGGCTTATCACTATCTCATCCTGAATCAGAAAGTATGAGGGTAGTGTATGCTATATATAAAAATAACGGCACAAAATTAATTGTTTTAGATGGAGATGGAATTTATACTCATAGACAATTTGACAGAAAATATAGTGGCGGTAAAAGCAGCAGAAAAAAATAAAACAGCCGGATAAAGCTGATAAAAGTCTAAAATTATGTCCGTAGACAGATCACTTAGATATGAATATTGGGGTGGGATAACCGATTCTACCGGAAGGTTGACTTATCGTAATGGTGGTAGAGATAGGTATTTATTCCCTTGTCAAAGAGTAACTGATCCTGATGTGTTAGTTGGACTTCTTGCTTATAATCAAATGCAACCAAAAAGATTTATTCCTACGCATAGAGATTGGCAACCAATAACAATAACTTTAGGAGAAGGAGAAACTGCTCAAAAATTATCATTAGCTTATCCCGGTAAATCAGCTTTTTTGTATTTTGAAGGAGTACCAACTCAAGAAATAGTTGGAGCTTTAGTTAACGCTAGCTTGCAAAGAGTTAAAGAAAGAACTGACCATCTTCATTTATCAACTGTAGGTTGGATTGAAGAAGCAGGATGGCAAGTGTGGTGGACCCCATTACCAGAAAGAAACCATTGGCTACATGCAAGGGTTGTACCTAATTCTGTAGTTGAAAGAGGGCAAATTCCGACATTAGAAGAAGCAACTGCACTCAGAGAAGTATTTATTAAAGCTCTTTGATTTTATTTTTATCCCTATGCCTCAGGCAAATTCAGGTTCCGCTTTAGCCGGGTACTGAATTTGGTCGGGTACTAGGGATGATCACTTTTTGACTTCTTCAAAAAGTTGAACCAAATCAGAGATTTGTTTAAATCCCCATCGATCCAAATTACTTCAAGGATTTGGCAAAAGCCAAATCTTGCACTAAGTCGGGGACCAGGGAATGAGCCTTCGATGACTCGTCTCTTCCCAGCTCCCGCCAAAACTTCGTTTTGTCGGGGACCAGGGAATTGAACCCTGTACTTCCCGCTCCCAAAGCGGGCGTTCTACCGATGAACTAGTCCCCGAAATAAAACTAACTTGTGCCGCGAGTGGGAGTCGAACCCACAAGGCCTAAGGCCATTGGATTTTAAGTCCAACGTGTATACCATTCCACCACCGCGGCTTAACTTAGGTATTTTAGCAAGAAAAACTCTAAAGGGGAAGCTAAGGTGTGTTATATTACATTCATGACTAAAGAAGAAAAAGTTCTTGAGATAATAAAACGGTTAAAAAGAATCTACCCTCACCCTATTACTGCTTTGAATTTTAGGACGCCTTTTGAGCTTTTGATTGCCACAATAATGGCTGCGCAGTGCACTGATAAGGTTGTAAATACTGTTACGCCGGAGTTATTTAAAAAATATCCTGATGCAAAAGCGTTTTCAAAAGCCTCCATAGAAGACATTAATAAAATGATCGTTAAAGTGGTTTTCCATAATAATAAGGCTAAAAATATTTCCGCTGCGTCTAAAATCATAGACGAAAAATACAACGGAAAAGTACCCGACACTTTAAAAGAATTAACTTCTTTGCCTGGTGTCGCAAGAAAAACAGCCAACGTTGTTTTAGGAAATGCATTCGGCAAAAATGAGGGGATTGCCATAGATACCCATGTAATGAGGCTTGCGCCTAAATTAGGGCTGACAAGTCATGTAGGTGACCCCGTAAAAATAGAAGAAGATTTAATGAAAATTGTCCCGCAAAAATATTGGTCCGACTTTTCTAATATGTTAATACTTACAAGCCGCGAATTTTATCCAAAAAGGGCAAAAGATTACTCATCAGGGCCTTTAGCGGGATTATTTGTATAATTGCGCAAGGATTGCGCAAAAGATCGCGCATTAGGCTCGGGAATTAAACCTCTGTTAAAACGTAGTAAGTTGCAGGACCTTTTTCTTTGGGCTTTATCAATTTTTTATCAACCAGCCCTTTTAATTTTAATTGTGAGGTTCGCTTTGAGACCTTTAAAAGTTTCATAACATCATCTGACCTTAATTGCTGGCTGGTTGCCAAATAATCCATAATTTTCACCTCAACCGGATCCAAATATATAGTTGAGGCTTTATCATGGGTTTTGTTTAAACCAATTGAACTAATTTTTTGAGCAACTTTTCTGGCCTCTACTAAAAAACCTGCCATAAAATATTCTATCCAATCAGTTAAATCAGCACCTGTGTGGAATTTAGAATCCCATCCGTAAGCAAGTGCATTGTAATAATCCTGCCTATTCTTGTTATAAAACTCCTCCAAAACTATAACTTTGCGAAAATCCCATTTGTCCCGGTATAAAAGAAGGTTAGTTAAAAGCCTTGTGACGCGGCCGTTTCCGTCTGAAAAAGGGTGTATATGTACAAATTGGGTATGGAATATTCCTGCTTTTAAAAGGGGATGAATCTGATCTTTATCGACCTTTTGCAACCAATCTAATAATTCTTTTACCAGCCTGGTAAGATCCTTAGCCTGAGGGCCTTCATAGCGCAATTTTTCTTTTCCGTTTCCTAAATCATCAACAATATAAATAGGCCCGGGTCTGTATTTACCTATTTTTTCGCCGGGCAATAAACCTTTCATTGCAATTTCATGGAGATTTAGAATTATTTTCTCATCCAGCTTTTTACCTGCATCAGCCAGCTTTTCAACTTCTTTTAACGCACCCTGATAGTTTTTTACCTCAATAATGCTTTTGTCATCAGCAGCAATGGACATTCCCGATAAAACCTTATCTACCTGATATTCCTCTAAAGGATTTCCTTCAATTGAAGTAGAGGTATGCACCATTCTGATCATTGCCTCCCTTTTTAATTGAAGTTCATTTAAGGGTAAAACACGGGAGCGCTCAACAATAACCTGAATCCTTGATATTTCTGATATTGCACTTAAAACTTCAGGAGAAATTGAATACTTAGGTATAAACATAGACTAATTATACCACATAATGCGCGATTAACTGCGCGATTTTGCGCGATTATTTTTCATAAATTCAGCTTCACACCTTAAAGGTGTAATCGTAAAGTTTGATTCTTTAAAACGGATGCTTGCTTTTCTTTACGGTTTCTTTTAAATTGATTACTTATGGCTGATAATTCAAACGTAGTTGAGGGGGAAGTACTAAAAGAGAAAACCACTCAGGCGGCTTCTGAACCAGGTGTTGCTAACTCAGAAATACTTATTAA
>JACPKO010000079.1 GCA_016186985.1 Candidatus Daviesbacteria bacterium | reverse complement strand
TGGAAAGTTAATGGAACCCCAAATTGTTTCTGTAATCCGGGATCAGGAAAAAATTTATCCGATTAAGCCCAGAATTGTAGCAGAGCCTTTAAAGTCCGAAACAGCCCGGCTTATTAAAGATATGATGGTAAGAGCAGTAGATGAGGGGGAAGCAAAATTTGCAAAAAAACTAAACGGGTTATTGGATTATAAAATCGCAGGTAAAACCGGTACAGCCCAGGTCGCTGTTGCCGGGCATTATGATAAAGATAAAACAATTGCATCATTTATTGGTTTTGCTCCTGCAGATGAGCCGCGTTTCATAATGCTAGTCAGGTTTTCTGAACCAAGCTCTTCAATTTTTGGATCAGAAACAGCAGCCCCAACATTTTTTGCAATCGCCAAAGAAATATTTACATATTTGGGAATTCCGCCAAGCAAGTAATATAATTAGGCCTATGAAAAAAATGATAAGAAAATTTGTTCCCAATCGGGCTGTTAATTTACTTAAACATTTACCTGCAGCTGTTTTGGCAAATTTTATTCATGTTTTTCCTTCAAAAGGGATAAAGTTCATCGGTGTTACCGGAACAGACGGAAAGACAACAACGACCAATATGATTTATCAGATATTAAAAAGTGCAGAAAAAAAAGTCGATATGGTTTCAACCATTAACGCACAGATCGGCGGGAGAAAAATTGATACTGGTTTTCATGTTACCAACCCAGACCCGTTTTTACTACAGGAGCTTATCAAAAAATCGGCACGGGCTGGTACGCAAATTTTCGTTCTGGAGGTTACCTCTCATGGGCTTGACCAATATCGTGATTGGGGGATTAATTATGAAGTTGCGGTTGTTACCAATATTACTCGTGAGCATTTAGATTATCATGGTTCCTGGGAAAATTATTTTAAAACCAAGGCTAGGCTTGTGGCTAATGCAAAAGTTGCGGTTTTAAACAGGGATGAAGATCATTACCAGCGGCTGGCAAAATTTGCAAAAGGACAAGTTATAACCTTTGGGCAAAATAATAGTGCTGATTTTAACCCAAAAAATTGCAAGTGTAACCTTAATATCCCAGGGCAATATAACGAAATGAACGCTCTAGCCGCAATAGCTGCGTCTTCAGTATTTGGGGTTGATATTAAAGAAGGAATAAAAATACTGGACAAATTCTCAAGTCTTGAAGGAAGAATGCAGAAAATTGAAAATAACTTGGGGGTAAAAATTGTTATTGATTTTGCCCATACACCGAATGCTTTGGAGAACGCCCTGAATACTTTAAGAGAGCAAACTAAAGGGAGATTGATTTCGGTATTCGGTTGCGCGGGAGCAAGGGATAAAAACAAACGGTCTTTAATGGGGGAAATTTCTGCCAGAATTGCCGACATGACAATTATTACTTCAGAGGATCCAAGAGGGGAGATTGAGGAAATAAACGCACAGATTTTGACCGGTGCAAAAAAAGGAGGCGGAAAAATAGGGAAAAATGTTGTTATCGAAAACGACAGGGAAAAGGCAATAAAACTGGCAGTTAAACTAGCAGAGAAAGGCGACACTATCGGGATTTTCGGTAAAGGACATGAGAAATCTATGAATTTAGACGGGAAATCAGAGATACCCTGGTCTGATGAGAAAGCTGTCCGGAAGGCTCTAAATGAAGGAGAAAATTAAAATTCTTGAGAGTGTTTTAGGTGAAGTCAGGATAAAAATAGACGAACCTCTCAAATATCACGTTGAAAACAAAACCTCAGGAAAAGCACTGATTTTTTATGTAGCTACTAACTTAAAGGAATTAAAGCAGGTATTAAGCTTGTCGAGTGAGTTAAAAATCCCTTTTTTCCTAATAGGGGGAGGAACGAAAATGATTATCCCGGATAAGGGTTTAGAAGGATTTGTCATAAAAAACCGGACCGGGAGCATTAAAATCAGCGGTGTTAAAGGAAAAGTTTCACCAAAGGGCATAGGAGTTGATGAAGCGATGATTGAGGTTGAATCTGGGGTTAGCTTCCAAAGACTAAATGAATTTTTAAAGGAACAGAACTTGCGCCAATTAGATTTTCCTTTTAACTTAAACTCAACTATGGGCGGGTCACTTCAGTTCATGCCTTCCCTTCAGGCAGTAACCCAAAAAGTTAAGGTCTTTTCAGAAGGAGAGGTTTTTGATATAGATATCCTTGACCTTAAGGAAAGTGATTTTATACTTAGCGTAATTCTTAAGGTAAAGTCTGGTGATTCATAATAATGAAACTTGAAGATATAACTGGCTGGAAAAATATAAACCCGTTTAAAAAACAATCTTATACGCTAAAACTTTACCTGGCTAAACAATATTCAAAATTAATCCCCCCTTCAAAGATCATTGCAGTAACAGGTACGCTTGGAAAAACAACTACTATTTATCTGCTTCATTCAATTTTGTCTTCAAAAATGGTTTTATCCAAGTTAGAAGAAAAAGGATGGCAAACCCCGTTAGATAAGTTTCTCGAACTTGCTTCTCTTGTATTTAAAATTAGCCCCAGGGTAGAAAAGGCAGTATTGGAGCTTGATCCAAAAAATGTCAAAGAGGTCAACGGTTTAAAAGAGATTATAAAATACAACAGTCTAATAATAACCCATTTTTCAGATATTAAAGACAGTTTTCCGGACGAATCCGAAAAAGTTGCCGATGCTTTTGAGGAGCTGGTAAAACTTCTGCCTAAGGATGGTACATTATTTTTAAACTGGGAAGATCCCCAGGTTCGAAGGTTTGCTGATAAGTTTTCCGGAACCGGGATAGTTTTCTTTGGGTTTGACGAGAAAAACTGTCATGTCTGGGCAAGTAATTTGCGAATTGAAAATTTCCAAACAGTTTTTGAATTAAACTATGGAGTTGAAAGGGTTGAAGTAAGATCCAATCTTTTAGGATACCATCAGGTGATTTCTATGCTTGCTGCTGCTACAGCCGCAATTAACTTAGGATTTTCTCTTATCAGTGTAAAAAAAGGGATAGAAAAGGTTGAAAGTTTAACTGGCCGTATGCAGATTATTAACGGGTTAAACAATTCAATTATTATAGATGATACTTATGACGGTGAAACAAAAGGCTTTCTGGAGGCACTGGGCACCATTAATTTGATTCCAGCAAGACGGCGTATTGTAGTTTTAGGCGAGATGTCATCAGATATAAAAACTTCCGAAAAGATCCATACATTAATTGCGAGGGAAATCTACTCTAACAAAATTGATTTGGTGCTTTTAGGCAGCGGCAGGGCAAAATTCGTTGAGGAAGAGCTAGCAAAGCTTGGTTTTATTCCTGAAAGAATGATATCCGGCCTGCAAAACCCTGCTGTAGTTTCCAATTTAATAAAAATACTGGGAAAAGGAGACGTTGTTTTGATCAAAGGGCATCCCAATTTAAAGTACAGCGAGATAGTCAAAAAAGTTACCAAAGCAAAAAGATGACAGAGCAGCTAAAAATTTTACTCAGCTTATCAAATATGTCAGAATAAATGTATGCAGCAGTTAATAGGTTTGGTTTTAGTGTCCTTTGCGATTACCAGTTTTTTAATTGTACCCTTTATCGACCTTTTGTTTTATTTAAAACGCAGATTTGAGAGGGTAACAGAAGAAAAAATTAATTCCCAGACTCCGATACATGACCAGTTAATGAAGGCGGATGAGGGAGTACCTTCCGGAGGTGGCGTTTTGCTTATATTAGTTCTGGTGGGGTTAAGTTTGATTGCAGCATTTTGGATTCCTTTACTTGAACTGACTTCCCTAAAAATTTTACTTCTTACTGTTTTGTCTTTTGGAGGCTTGGGGCTAGTAGATGATATCCGTGCTCTGACTACGAAACGCAAAGGAAAACTGTTAGGTTTAGGCAGAAAAATGCTTCTTGTTTTACAAACTATCTTGGCCTTAGTTGTGGCTTCGCTTATTTATTTTAATCTCGGGCTAAATAATATTAACATCCCTGGGATAGGAAATTTTGTAATCGGGATGTTTTATATCCCTCTGGCTGCCTTTATTATTGTTTCCTTTGCTAATGCTTACAATATTTCGGATGGGCTGGATGGACTTTCCACAGGGCTTTTGATGATTTGCCTTTTTGCTTTTTTGGCTTTAGCTTCCTCAGTTTTTAATGAGACATTATCGGTGTTTGTTGGAGTATGGCTCGGTACTTTAATAGCTTACCTTTATTTTAATGTTTACCCGGCAAGAATTTATTTAGGAGATGCAGGGGCTTTTGGATTTGGAGCAACACTTGCAGTTGTAGGACTTTTAACCGGGAAAATAGTTGGACTGGCTATTATCGGCGGAGTTTATATTATTATCATTGTCTCATCGTTATTACAAATTTTTTCAAAAAAATTCATGAAAAGAAAAATTCTTCCGGTGGCACCTCTACACATGACCTTTAAATACATAGGTTGGCAAGAACCGAAAATTGTTGCCAGGTTTTGGCTAGCGGGAATAATCTTTGCAATACTGGGCCTTTGGCTGTCTTTACTTAATTAGCCAAATGAAAAGAGTAAGTAGTACAAACCTTTCCCGCAAGAAAGTTACGCAACTAGTTGATTACCAGTTGCTTTTTTGTGTGGTTGGACTTCTAATTTTTGGTTTGATTATGGTTTATGACGCGGCAGTTGTCCAAGCGTTCAAGGATTATGGAGATAAGTATTATTATATAAAGCAGCAGCTGGTTTGGATGATTTTAGGGATTTTTACCTTAGGTTTTTTTACCTTTTTTAACTACCAGTTTTTAAGAAAATTGGCCCTTCCTTTATTTATATTTTCGCTAATACTGCTTTTAGCTGTTTTTGTACCCGGGCTTGGATTTTCAGCGGGTGGAGCGCATCGCTGGTTAAATTTGGGGTCTGTTAACATACAGCCCGCGGAAATTATTAAACTGACCAGTATTATTTTTTTTGCATCCCTGTTTGACAAGAAAGTCAAGACCTTCCCCTTTTTTAGCGTGGTTTTTTTGGTCTCTTTTATTATTGGTTTTTTGCAAAAAGATTTAGGTTCTACTGCAGTTTTTTTTCTGACTTCTGTTTTTATTTATTTTTTCGCTGGAGCGCCTGTCCAATACCTTTTAGGGTTAATACCGGTGTCGATAATAGGATTTCTGGTTTTCGTTCTCTCTTCTTCGTACAGGAAGAATAGGGTACTGGCATTCCTGGATCCATTCGCTGACCCTCAGGGGTATTCTTATCATATTTCGCAGGTTTTAATTGCAATTGGTTCAGGCGGTTTTACAGGTTTGGGTATCGGACAGTCCAGACAAAAGTTTGAATATATCCCTGAAGTAACTACGGATTCAATATTCGCGGTAGTGGGAGAGGAGTTGGGGTTTTTAGGGAGTTTATTTCTAATTAGCCTGTTTATTTTTTTAATATACAAGGGATTTAAAATTACCCAAAGTTGCAACGAACCATTTGGCAGACTTTTAGCTTTTGGGTTAACTTGCTGGTTAGGAATTCAGACCATTGTTAATTTAGGGGCAATGGTGTCGCTTTTTCCACTGACCGGTGTGCCACTGCCATTTATATCCTATGGTGGTTCGGCACTGCTGGTAAATCTAATGGCGGTTGGGATATTACTAAACATCTCTTCAAGGTCTAAGCTGGTACAATAGTAATGATGAAAATATTAGTTACCGGTGCTCATTTATCTCCTGCCCAGGCAGTGATCGAGAAATTACTTGAGCTTCCGGATACAAAAATTGTTTACATCGGAAGGAAGCATGCCAGGGATGATGATAAAACAGCTTCTGTCGAGTCGGTAGTTCTACCAAAACTGGGAGTTAAATTTATCTCAATTACTGCGGGCAAGTTAAACCGATTTTTTTCTTTTCAAAGTCTGTTTTCTTTTTTAAATACGCCGGTAGGATTTGTCCAGGCTTTTTATCATTTGTTAAAAGAACAGCCTGACTTAATTGTTTCATTTGGGGGATTTACAGGTTTGCCAGTGGTAGTAAGTGGATGGATGCTTTCGGTTCCGATTTTAATCCACGAGCAGGGACTAAGTATGGGTCTGGCAAATTACCTAAGTAGTTTTTTTGCAGATAAAATAGCGGTCTCGTTTGAAAAATTTAAAATCCCATTTTTAATTAATTCAGGTAAAATCGTTGTGACGGGAAATCCCTTAAGGCGCGAATTTTTGGATGGAAAGATCGATCAAAAAAAAGAGATCAAAAGTTTTACTGATAAAGCCATAAAAGGGAAGAACCCGATTATTTTCGTAACTGCAGGGAGTCAGGGTTCCCATAAGATAAATTTGGTTATAGAAGATAAGCTCGGAGAAATAACCAAAATTGCGGCTGTAGTTCACCAAACCGGGGAGTCCAAATTTGATGATTTTAATAACCTAAAAAAATATGAGTCAGATAATTATTTAGTTAAAAAATGGATAGATGCGCCTGAGTTTGCTTATGCACTGGAGAAAGCTGATTTGACCATATGCCGTGGCGGGATGAATACTTTAATTGAGCTTTCTATGAAATCTGCTCCGGCACTTATAATCCCGATTCCTATTGGATCTGAACAAAAAGAAAATGCAAGATTTTTTTCAAAGCTTGGACTGGGGGAAGTACTGGAAGAAAAACAATTAACCCCTGATTTATTTTTAAAAAGAGTGAAAGATTTGTTAAGTAAAAAATTAACACTAAAATCTGATGCAGAAAATGCTAAAAAAACAGTTCTTCCTGGTGCAGAGAATAGACTGGTCCAGGAGATATTAAAAATGGAAAACCAGCAGGAAAAATTAAGTTTGGGCTACTAATAATGAGAAATAGAAAGCCGTTTAAAAAACTTAAAATAATACTCCTTTCATTTATCGCCATAGCATTTCTTTTAATCTTAGGTGTATCAGGTTTTGAGGTAGTAAAGCGGGCAAAAATTTCAAACTTCCAGGTAAAAATGAATAATCTAACCTGTATGGATCAGCCCCAAATAATTAAATTCTTGAAAGAATCAGATATTCATTATTTCTCATACAAGCAGGAACGGCTGGCTAAGGACCTTAAGAAAAAATTTTTCTGCATAGGAAAAATAAATACAAAACTTGAATACCCGGATAAATTATGGCTTGAAGCTTGGGGAAGGGAAGCGGTTTTTGCAGTTAGAGAAATACAAACCTCCTTTCAGATTAACCCGGCTGTTAATTTAGAGGAAGATTTGCAAGGTGCAACCCAGTCAACAAAGGAAGCAGTAGTTTTTAACAATTTAAATTTAATTCTCGATGACTTAAAGCAGTCATCGGAAAGTGCTGTGTTTTTAGCAGACAGGGAAGGTGTAATTTTTGAGCAAATTTCAGGTTCTGTTAATTTTCCTTTACTGTCAATCTTAGGTCTGAAGTTGGAAATAGGAAAGGAAATTCCAGATGGAGTAATCGAAAAAGCTTTGTTTATAATTTCAAGACTTAGAGAAATCCAGACACCTTCAGATAATATTATTATCATCGGGGACAAATTAGTCTTAAATTCTAAACCGAGGATAGTTTTTTCATTAAAAAAAAGTTTAGATTATCAAACAGCCTCTTTACAACTGATCCTGGCTCAAGCTAAAATGAATCCAGATCCGGATAAAACGGGTAAATCTGATATTGAGTCGGTAGACTTAAGATTCAATAAGCCGGTTGTAGTTTATGGTAAAAATAACAAATGACAAGTACCAAATATCAAATAAAATCCAAGCATCAAATCACAAACATTAAATTTTGAATATTGAAATTTGATTTTTATTTGAGATTTGTTATTTGCTTTTTGGATTTTTAAGATTATGCCAAAGGACAAGATTATCTGTGCTATTGATGTAGGTTCTTCAAAAATTGCAACATTGATCGCGTCTATTTTAGAAGATGACCGTTTAAATCTAATTGGTGTTGCCGCGGTTGTCTCACGAGGCGTTAAAAAAAGTCAAATTGTAGATATTGAATCAGCTGTCGCGGCAATCGACGAGAGCGTTCAATCTGCTGAAAGGATGGCGGGCTATTCTCTCTCTAACGCTTATATTTCAATGGGAGGTCCCCAAATTGAAAGCACAAATTCTCATGCGGTTGTAGCGGTTGCTGAGCCGGACGGGGAAATAAAAGCTTCGGATATAACCAGGGTTAACGAAGCAGCCCGGGCAATTGCTTTACCTTCTTCCCGTGAAATACTCCATGTAATCCCGAGGACCTTCACTGTTGACGGTCAGGAAGGTATTTCTGACCCAATTGGTATGACTGGAGTCAGGCTTGAGACAGATACTCATATAATCACCGGTCCAACTACATCAATGCGCAATCTGGTTAAATGTGTAGGAATGGTTGGTGTTGATACAAAAGAGCTGGTTTTTTCCGGGGTGGCATCTGCTCAAGCGGTTTTAACAGAGACCGAAAAAGAACTTGGGGTAATTTTAGTTGATATCGGGGGTGAAACGACTGATGTGGTAATCTTTGTTGACGGCGCAATTGCTTATTCCTCGGTCGTACCTATTGGCGGACGGCATGTTACCTCGGATATTGCTGTAGGACTCCGAATTTCTCTTGAATCGGCAGAAAAAATCAAACAATATCTTGCAAAACCTCATAAAGTGCCGGCGGCTGCAGCGGATGAAAAAAATCCAAAAGAAAAAAAGGATGATTACTTAGATTTGAAAGAAGTTGGCATTACGGAAGATATCCAAAAAATTTCCAGGAAAGCTGTTGTTGATTCAATAATTCGTCCCCGGCTTCAGGAAATATTCAAGTATGTCGGCAAAGAGATTAAAAAAAGCGGTCTTGGATCTCAAACCCCCTCCGGGCTGGTTATTACCGGGGGTGGGGCATTAACAGCTGGGGTTTTGGACCAGGCAAAATTTATCCTGGGCTTTCCCGCCCGGATTGGTAAAGTTGAAAGCTTTACTGGGTTGATTGATGAAATTGATTCACCGACATTCGCAACAGCAGCAGGACTTTTAATATACGGGGCAAAATCTTCTTCCTCTGAACAGATGAATCTGCCTGTTTTAGGCAGCGGTTTACCTATAAAACAGATGACTCAAAAGATGGTTGATCTGGTTAAATCCTTCCTGCCCTAACTGCTCTGTACAAACTTGATTATAGTTGTTAAAATCAGCCCAAATGCTTGGGTATCACAAATACCACGAGTACCACAGGTACCAAGGGAGAAATAAAAAACCAAACCCCATGATACTCGTGATACACTTGATACCCGTGGTACTTTAAACACATATGTTAATAAAACCTGATGTTCAACGCTTCGCAAAGATTAAGGTACTTGGGCTTGGCGGCGGCGGGACTAACGCGCTTAACTCTATGATTTCCCTCCAGCAAATCCAGGGGGTCGAATTTATCGCGGTTAATACCGATGCCCAGGCCCTTTTAGGTAATCAGGCTCCTACTAAAGTCCAAATTGGCGAGGCATTGACCCGCGGTCTGGGTTCCGGTGGAAATCCGGATATCGGACGGCAGGCCGCAGAAGAATCTTCACAAAAAATCCAGGATGTTTTAGAGGGTGCTGATATGGTTTTTCTTACAGCTGGTATGGGAGGGGGGACAGGAACAGGTTCGATATCTGTTGCCGCAAGCGTAGCTAAACAAGTCGGAGCCTTAACTGTGGCTGTTGTAACAAAACCTTTCGCTTTTGAGGGTTCAAAAAGAATGGTAGTTGCCGAGGAAGGGATTGAGGAGGTTCGGGATAAAGTTGACGCACTTATAGTAATTCCAAACCAAAGGCTTCTGGAAGTTGTTGATAAAACAATGAGTTTATTTGAAGCATTTAAACTGGCTGATTCTGTATTGGGTCAGGGAGTCCAGGGAATTTCAGATCTGATAGTTATGCCGGGGTTGATTAATGTAGATTTCGCAGACGTAAGGACAATTATGACGAGCGCCGGTTCAGCTCTAATGGGGATTGGCCAGGCAGGTGGTGAAAATCGCGCCGCAACAGCTGCGCGTATGGCGATCGCCTCACCTCTTCTTGAAGTTTCAATCGAAGGCGCAAAAGGGGTACTCTTTAATATCGTCGGTGGTCCGGATTTGTCTATGACCGAGGTTAATGAAGCAGCCCAGATTATTGCCCAGGCAGCAGAGCCTGACGCCAATATAATTTTTGGAGCAACGATTAAAGAAGAAATGGTGGACATGGTTAAAATTTCGGTTATCGCTACAGGATTTGATGAAACCCGTGTTAAACTCCGCGAATATGCAGGAGTCGGGCCGGGACGTCCACAGCCGGGTATGGGTCAATCTTACTCTCAGCAGCCTCAGCAGCAATCATTCCAGCAGTCCTACACACAGCCTTCTCAGACAACCACATCATCTTCTTCTTCGCAAACTGATGATTCTGTTGCAGAAGAAACACAGGAAACAGTTGAGGAAGAAACTGATGACTTGGAAATTCCAGCATTTTTAAGGCAGAATAGGTAATATATGGGTTTGCTTGAACGGTTTTTTCATTTAAGACCTGAAAAAAGACCTGCAGTAATGACTAGATCGGAAAGAGCAGTAAGTGCGGGAACTAGTGTACCACCTTTAAGTCGGGTACAGCATATAAGAGATGGGTTAGCGCAGGATATTAGTCTGATTACCCCTGATATGCCTTATGAAGAAGCGCAAAGACGTTTCGATGCACTCAGGCAATATGATTTAGAAATGCCTCATGTAAAAGTTAGTAAATAAACCCCTATATACATTGAATCTGGATTAACAACGTCGTAAAATAACCCTATGAATTTTAAGCCGGTTAATTCTCAGGTTAATTTTTCCGAAATTGATGAGGAGTTAATCAAATTCTGGAAAGAAAATAAAATATTTGAAAAATCAGTTGAAAGTAAACCTGAGGACAAACGCTGGACTTTTTTAGACGGGCCTCCATTTGTGACCGGTTCGCCTCATTATGGCTCGCTTTTGTCAAGTATCCCCAAAGATATTTTCGGCAGGTTCTGGACGATGAAAGGCTTTCGCGTGCGCCGGGTTTGGGGGTGGGATGGACATGGGTTACCTATAGAAAATAAGGTAGAAAATAAGCTGCATATTAAGAGGAAGAAAGATATTGAAGAATCAGTTGGGGTCAAAAAATTTATAGATGAGTGTTTAAATTATGTGGATCAAGTCTCAGGGGAATGGGAGTGGTATATAGACCATATCGGCAGATGGGTTGATTTCAAAAACGCCTACAAAACCTGGGACATGGACTACATGGAGTCTGTGATGTGGGTTTTTAAGCAAATGTATGACAAAGGATACATTTATAGGGGTTTGCGTGTATCCCTTTATTGTCCGCACTGTGCTACTCCAATCTCCAATTTTGAGGTTGCCATGGATGCTGATAACTATAAGGAAGTCACAGAAAATGCCAGTACCTATAAATACAAGCTAAAGGATGCTAAAGATACATTCATTCTGGCCTGGTCAACTACTCCATGGAATAAAATAGTTACTCCTGCTTTAGCAGTAAATCCAAATTTAACGTATGTCAAAGTTAGACAGGGTGACGAAAAATATATTCTGGCTAAATCTACATTAAAAATACTCAAAACAGATCCTAAGCATGAAGTTTTAGAGGAATTTAAAGGAAAAGATTTATTAGGCATAAAATTTATTCCCCATTATGACTTTTATGAAATAGAAGAAGGTAAAAAGGCCTTTGAAATTATAGGCGGGGAGTTTGTGACAGCAGATGAAGGAACCGGGGTTGTAACTATAGCAGTTTATGGAGAAGAAGACTTGGATGTGATGAATAAAGAAAACGTTCAGATTGTCCAACATATTGACGAGGAAGGAATGATTTTGCCTTTTGTACCTAAATTTGGAGGGATGTATTACTTAGACGCAAATGAGGCAGTAAACAAAGATTTAGAAGAAAGAGGGCTTTTATATGAGGAAAAGCCTTTAGCCCATTCAGTTGCCCATTGCTGGAGATGCAGCACTAGACTATTTTATGCCCCAAAGGATGCCTGGTTTGTTGATATTCAAAAATTAAAGCCCCAGCTTTTTAAAAATAATGAACCGATAAACTGGTTTCCAAAACATTTTAAAAGTGGCAGGTTTAAAAAAAGCATGGAGCAAGCCCCGGATTGGAACATTTCCAGAAATAGGTATTGGGGCTCTCCTGTTCCTGTTTGGGAATGTGAATGTGGTGAGAGATATGTTCCAGGTTCAGTGAAAGAGCTTGAGGAAAGATCAGGTAAGAAAATTACTAATTTGCATAAGCCGGAAATTGATGAGGTTTGGGTTAAATGTAAGGCTTGTGGTAAACAAGCCAAAAGAGTGCCCGAGGTTTTGGATTCATGGATAGAAGCCGGAAGCGCACCTTTCGGGGAAAGACACTTTCCCTTCGACTTCGCTCAGGGTAAACCTTTTGAAGGTGAAAAACTTGAGGACTTTTTCCCCTCAGATTTTATAGTTGAATATACCGGCCAGATTAGAGCATGGTTTTATGTCCTTCATGTCATAGCAACAGCCCTTTATGACTGCAATGAATTTAAAAATGTCTTAGTAACTGGAGTTTTGCTTGGGACTGACGGTAGAAAAATGAGCAAAAACTTTGGCAATTTCCCGGATCCAAAGGAGGTTATGCAAAAATACGGTGGTGACGCTCTAAGAATTTATTTAATGGGATCACCTCTTATGAAAGGAGAAGATGTGAACTTCTCAAATGATGGGGTACCGGAGACAATCCGTGGGTTTTTATTGATTCTGTGGAATTGTTATAAATATTTTGTTGATTATGCCAATATTTTTGGATGGAATGAGAAAAAACATGCTTATGATCCATCAGGAGAAAATTTAAAGGTTCTGGATAGATGGATTTTGGCAAGACTAAATGAATTGGTATTGGAGCTTAACCAGTCTTATGAGAAATATGATACTGTTAAGGCGACAAAACTGATAAGAGAATTTGTAGCTGACGATTTTTCAACCTGGTACATCAGGAGGTCCCGCGACCGTGTAAGCAACAATGAAAACGAAAAAGACCGGAATGTAAGTCTCTCAGTAATGCACAAGGTTTTAACTATTTTGTCCAAAGTTATGGCACCGCTGGCTCCATTTATTTCAGAAGAAATCTTCAAAAATTTAACCGGCAATGAATCTGTCCACTTATTGGAATTTCCGGATGGTGATAAAAGTATGCTGGATAAATCACTAATTAATAATATGGCATTAGTCAGGCGCCTTGTGGAAAAGGGACATGGGATTAGAAAGGAGAAAGCAATTAAATTGCGTCAACCTTTAGCAAAAGCAAGTTATGGCCCATTCAGACTGACAGAAGACCTTGAGGAGATTATCGCACAAGAGCTGAATGTTAAAAAAGTGCATTTCACAACTGGAACTACTGAGGGAAATGAACTTGATATTGACACCACAATTACGGAGGGACTTGCAAAAGAGGGAGAGGCAAGAGAAATAATCCGTAATGTTCAAAAATTAAGAAGAGAGCAGGGGTTAACTTTAAATGATTTGATTAATTTAACTTTACCTTTTTGGCCTGGAGAGTTTAAGGACTTAATTTTAAAATCAACACATTCAAAGTCGCTTATTAAAGGTAAAGAAGTTAAAATTCAGCTGATAGCTGACCCGCTTCGCCCGCGAAGCGAGGCGAGTAGCTGAAGCTGATATTTTTTCCATGCTTATCCCTATAATACTTATTCTTGCTCTTGGCATCACAGTTATTTTTTCTTCAGACCAGGGATTGGCAATCCAGCAGCTTTTTTTTGCACTTATTGGGTTGGGAGGATATTTTTTTATCAGGTGGTTTGATTACCGCTTCCTTGCAGGGCTTGTAAAATTACTTTATTTTACAGCTATAATCTTATTGGCGGTAACCTGGATTATCGGGTTTGAAACAAGAGGTTCTGTGCGATGGATTCCGCTCGGCCCGATTAACTTTCAGGCTTCCGAATTTGCAAAGCCGGTGATGATTTTAACTCTTGCATGGTTTTGGGGTAAAAATACTGCAAACTGGCTATCGATTCTAAAAAGCGGACTTTATACGCTCCCGGTATTTTTGCTTATATTCATTCAGCCTGATTTAGGAACTTCCTTGACTATATTTTCTATTTGGGTCGGGTTACTTATGGCTTCAAACATTTCTTTCAAAAAAATTCTAATTTTTTTATTGCTTGGTTTTTGTATTTTACCTGCATCGTGGTTTTTTATGCATGATTACCAGCGGGAAAGACTGGTTAGTTTTATTTCCCCGGAGCAAGATCCCCAGGGGATTGGTTTTCATTCTATGCAATCAACTATTGCAGTGGGATCGGGAGGTGTTTTAGGGAGGGGGTTAGGACGGGGGACTCAATCCCGGCTTCAATTTTTGCCTGAATTCCGAACAGATTTTATTTTTGCTTTTATAGCGGAGGAATTGGGGTTTGTAGGGTCAAGTATTGTTCTGATTTTGTACTCAGCTATTTTATTTTTTATTTTCCGGGTGGTTAATTTAAGCCGCGACAGGTTTGGAGAGCTCATTTGCATTGGGGTTTTAAGCATGATAGGAGTACAGATTTTTATTAATATAGGGATGAACATAGGGATGTTGCCAATCACCGGCATTACACTGCCTCTTTTATCATATGGCGGCAGTTCTCTCATAAGTGTTTTAATTAGTTTAGGGTTGGTTGCGTCTGTATCTAAATACAGTTTAAAGAAACGTAATGTTGAAGTTTTTGACCCAATCGGTTAAAATTTGAAGTCATGATTGACTATGCAGTATGCCAGATTTCCGGGAAGCAATTGGTTGTCGAGCCGGGCAAAGAAATAGCAGTCCCATATCTTGGGGAAATTTCAGGGCTTGAATGCGATAAAGTTATTTTAATTTCGGAAAAAAGCAAAATTAGTTTGGGTGCGCCTTTTCTTAAAGAAAAGCTGAAATTTGAGGTTTTGGGTGAGGCTAATGGTAAAAAAATCAGAGTTGCTTTTTATAAACCAAAAGCAAACCATAGGAAAGTTACCGGGCACAAAGCTAAGTTTAGTAAAATCAGACTTGCAAAGTCTACGTGAAAAGCTTGACAAATATTTTCACAAGTTATAGTATCTAAAGGAAGGATAATTTTTAAAAAGTGGCCCATAAAACCGGAGGATCAACAACCAGGACTAATAAAGACTCAATTTCAAAGCGCTTAGGCGTCAAAAAATACGGTGGGGAAAAAGTAACAACCGGAAATATTATTATCAGGCAAAAGGGAACGAAGTATGAGGCTGGATTGGGTACAAAATATGGTTCTGACTATACAATTTACGCAATTTCTGAAGGTATGGTTGCCTTTAAGCAAAGAAAAGGTAAACTTACAGTTAATGTGGTATAAAGGTTTGGTTTAATTTTTTAACAATGGAGCCTCAAGAGAATATTTTTGAGATAGATATAAACATGCTTCAGGCTAATCCTTTGCAGCCTAGAGGGTTAATTACACCTGAATCTCTGGCAGAACTCGCAGAATCAATCCGTGAACACGGTATTTTAGAGCCTTTGGTTTTAGCTAAAACCCCTGCAGGCTATCAAATTATTGCCGGTGAACGCCGCTGGAGAGCGTCCCGTTTAGTCGGTTTGACCAAAGTTCCGGTAATAATCAGGGAAACTACCCCCCAGGGAATGCTTGAGATGGCAATTGTTGAAAACGTCCAGAGGGTTGATTTAAATCCTCTTGAGCGCGCTCAGGCCTATAAACGTCTGATGGACGAGTTTAATCTTACAAACTCTGAAATAGCTCAGAGAGTATCAAAATCTCCTTCCTATATATCCAACACCATAAGATTATTGACCTTGCCGGATGCATTAAAAGACGCCCTGATGTCTGGTCAGACAACTGAAGGTCATGTCCGTGCTTTATCGGCTTTGGAAGATCCCCACCTGATTATTGAGGCTTACAAAGAAGTGTTAAAACGGAATTTGTCGGTCCGTGGAGCAGAAGAGCTAGTTAGAAAGATCCGCTCGCATCACGGAATCGGTCCTAAAAAAGGGTCAAGTGCTTTAACCATGCGCATAGTTTCTGAAGAAGTTGACAGGATAGAAGATGACCTTAAAGAAAGGTTAGCCAAAACTTTCTCAGGAAAAGGCGTAAAAGTTAAATATGTTTTGACCGGGACTACAGCAAAACTTGAAATCCGGTTTGACGGACAGCCTGAAGCTACAAATGAGGAAGTAAAGAGAATTTACCAGGCAATTTCCAATTATTATCCAGGATAGATTTCGTTAATCGTTAATCGATTATTTTTCTAAGGAATATGCTGCAGGGTACAAACCAATTTCATTTGCCGGCCAATATCGGAAAAATACTTTACCAATAATTTCCTGTCTTGTAATAAAACCCCACTCTCTAGAGTCGGATGATGCGGACCGGTTGTCCCCGATGGTAATGTAACGACCATCCTCAACAACAACCTCACTCCCTTCGCTTAAAAATGAACCAGGGTTAGTGATGGTACCTGGTAAATAAGGCTCCTCAAGTATCTCGCCGTTTAAATAAATTTTTCCATCCTGGACTTTTACATGATCACCAGGCACACCGATAATTCTTTTAATAAAATCAACACTCTCGTCCTTAGGATTTTTGAATACTACAATGTCGCCCCGTTTAGGCTCGTCAAATTTATAGGTCAGTTTATCGGTAATTATATAGTCCCCGTCTTTGAAGTTAGGGTGCATTGAGCTTCCTGAAACTTTATGGGGCTGGGCTATCAGCCAGTAGATCGCGGTACCGATGGCCGCGAAAACAACCAGTGTTTGGAAGAAATCAATAACATGCTCTTTGAAGGTAACCTGATTCCTATCGGGTTCCGGCTGGTATTTTAGATAATCTTCCATAAGCTGTTATTATCTCAGAGCAGCGGGTTGTGAGCAAGGACTTATTTAGAATAATACGCACGCAGATTATTGTGTATAATTAATTCAGTGCATAAGTATATCTTTAAAAACTCATCTTATCTTTTGCTTTCCCAGTTACTGGTTAAAGCTTTCGCTTTCGGTTATGCCATATTTTTAGCCGGGAATATCGGGGCGTCTGATTTCGGTACATATTCTGCAGCTCTTTCTATTTTCGGGCTTATGTCTTTATTTGCAGACCTTGGTATCAACAGGGTTTTAACACGCGATATAGCAAGGGACTCGGCAAATTTAGGTAAATTATTTTCAACAGCTCTTCTTCTTAGGGCTTTTTCGACTTCCGTTTCATTTTTTGGATTGACGCTTTTTTTCTTTTTAGCCGATCCTTCCCATTTACGGTTTTCTTTAACCTCAATTGCACTCCTCTCACTTGTACCTCAATCCATCGCCTTAAGCGTTGATGCTGTTTTAATCGCTTTGAGAAAAGCTCCTATTTCTGCTCTTAGTTTTTTTCTTTTTAACATGGTCAATTATATTTTAGGAGCTGTCCTAATATTTTTAGGCTTTGGGGTTTACGGCGCAATAATTGCGTTTTTGCTTTGCCATATTTTCTATGCCGTTTTTATAGTAATTTCCCTTGGGTTTGTAACTAAAATTGAGTTTAAGCCTTTTGACCTAAAATTAGCCAGATCTATATTGATAAAATCATTGCCGTATGGAATATTGTCGGCAATTGGATTTGCCTCTTTTAGGTTAGATACAGTTATTTTGTCCTTTTCCCGCACGGGCGCGGAAACAGGAATTTATAGCCTGGCTTACCGCTTTTTAGAAGCAGCTACAATAGTTCCTGTAGCTTTTGGTACTGTTTTGTATCCATTATTTTCGCAGCATTCAGGCAACGCTAATAAAACTTCAATGCTTTTTAGAAACAGCGTTTTTTTCGGCTTGGGAGCAGGCACTTTTGTGACTTTAGTTTACTTAACAATTTTGCCCTTATTTTTAGAGACGTTTTTCCCTGAAAGTTTTATCGGTTCAGCAAGGGCTTTACAAATCCTGTCATTTGCCATACCGTTTATTTTTATGCATGTTCCCTTAGCTCAGCTGCTGCTTTCAAGAGAAGAACTTCTAAAACAAGTATTACTTATCTATCTTTTTGTTTTTGGGATAAATCTAGCATTGATGTTAGCGTTTATCCCGAAATTTGGCTTTATTGCCGCAGCATGGATTACCGTTATAACCGAAGTAATGACATATGTCACTTTTCTAGTATTTATTAAAAAGAAGGTGCTTCTTTAAACTTTTTGGCCTATGCAGCAGATCGCTGGACTTCCAAAATCATCTTTTACTTCAGATAATTCTAAAATTTTCAAACCAGCAAATAAAATTTCCCTAAACGCATCCTCGCCGTACCTGAAATAATCCTTCGGGTGTTTGTGTAGAGGGAAACCAAATGTTGGAGCGCTGATTATTAAATAGCCCTTTTTTTTAACGAGTTTTTGCATTATTTCAACTGTTTTCCAAAACTGCCGGTCATGTTCCAGCATTTCAAAGCACAACACTATATCAAAATCCCCGGCCTTAAATTTTTTCAGTAAATCATGGGCATCGATAATTAGATCAACATTAAATCCCCGTTCCTTATCCGTGCCGATATAAACTTTAGCGTCTTTAAAATACTCACGGATGTTGCCGGTAATATCCTTACTGCCGATTTCCAAAACACGACCAGGATTTTTAATGAATTTTTTTCGGCTTGCCTTTACCCAATTTTGAATTTGTGGAGTCATGACTAAGGTATTTTAACCCATATTTTTTACTTTAGCCATGTCTGTTAAACTCTACAGTTATGAGAAGTAAGTTTCCGGAAGTGTCAATAATTATCCCAAATTGGAATGGTAAGCATCTGCTAAAAAAATGCTTAAGTTCAATTGGCAAACAAACCTATAGGGATTTTGAAATTTTAGTTATTGATAACGGATCGGTAGACGGATCTCAGAACTTTATTAAAAAAAATTTTGCCCAGGTTAATTTAATAGAACTTAAAAATAATATTGGTTTCGCGTCAGCTGTAAACCTAGGCATTAAAATTTGTACCGGTAATTATATGGTGCTTATAAATAATGATACTAAAGTTGATAAAAACTGCATTAAGTATTTAGTTTCTGCAGCAAAAAAAAATAAAAGTGCAGGAATGATTGCTGCAAAAATATTGCAGTTGGATAAACCGAAATTAATTGATTCGGCAGGCGATTATATAGACGCTGTGGGACACGCCAATAATTTAGGATATGGGGAAGAAGACGGAATGGAATTCGAAAAAGGAAAGTACGTTTTTTTGGTTTCTGGAGGTGGGTGTTTGATCAAAAGGAAAGTGTTTGAAAGTATAGGGTTTTTTGATCCGGATTATTTTGCATATATGGAGGATGTTGATTTTTCATTTCGTGCACAACTTTATGGGTATAAAGCCTTTTTTGAACCAAAGGCTGTAATTTATCATAAGCATAAAGCAACTTCTTCAAAGTACCCTGCCTTTACGGAATATTTACAGTACAGAAACATGACCATGACAATAATTAAGGATTTTCCTATAGCGCTTTTTTTGAGGGATTTAAATTGGCTCAAAATAATTTTAGTAAACATTAATACGATCCGTTATTTAGCAGGAATTGGATATTTAAAGGAAGCATTAAAGGCCGAATTGTTTGTGCTTTTTAACTTGTTTAACCTTTTGAAAAAAAGAAAACAAATCCAATCGGATATCAAAGTACCGGTTGAGTACATCCTTGAAAATATTCGGCCTAAAAAATTAACTTTCTTTGGATTTTTAGGCAAGGGGATTTAAAATGTTTTTTATAGCAAAAGCAGAAAACCACGAGTCCACTCGCGGATGAATGCTTCTTGCGCCGAAGGCGGAATCAGCTGAACAGCTTTTGCTGTGAAGCTGTGATAGAAGACACCACGGCTTTGCTCCGATGTTTACATCGGAGGGTGTATAGCCGTGGAGCTTCATAATATGAAAAATAAGACACTTGTATTGTGCGCTAAATTATTTTTATGCTGGATTTTTATGCTTATATTTTTTGTTTTGCTTGGGGGGATAATATTTGGGGATTTTAACAACTTAAGTTTTGCGGATTTGGCAAATTGGGATGGAAGGCATTTCCTGGATATCTCAATTTCAGGCTATTCTGAGAAATCCAAATATGCTTTCTTTCCTTTATATCCAATATTGCTGGGTTTTTTTCCTTTTAACAACGCAAGCTTTTTTTATGCCGGGATATTAATAAATCTTCTGGCTCTGTTAGGATCAATTTATATACTACTTTTACTCTTGAAAAATTTTAACATAAACCCTGTAAAAGCAGTGATTTATTTATTAATTTTTCC
>JACPKO010000078.1 GCA_016186985.1 Candidatus Daviesbacteria bacterium | reverse complement strand
GCAGGCCGGGTCGGCGTTTTAGTTGAGGTTTTATGCGAGACAGATTTTGTTGCTAAAACGCAAGATTTTAAAACCTTAGCACACGAAATTGCGCTTCAAATTGCCTCAATGAACCCAAAAGATGAGGCTGAATTAGTTGAACAAGACTATATCCGCGACCCAAACCAAAAAATCGGCGATTTAATTAAATCTGCAATAGCAAAACTCGGGGAAAATATAAAAATCGGAAAATTTGCTAGAATAAGTTTAAGTAACTAAAGCACCAAATAACAAATTACAAGTACCAAATAAGTTCCAATGATCAATTTCAAAATTCGAATTTGAAAATTATTTGTCATTTGGCACTTGTTATTTGGAATTTCAAACAGATGGATCCAAATTTAATTGCATTCTCAGAGAAAGTCCAAGATACTCTTGATCACCTGCAAAAAGAGTTATCGGCAATAAGAGCAGGGCGTGCAAATCCCTCACTTCTTGAAGAAATTCCGATAAATGCATACGGGACCCAGATGAAGCTTATGGAAGTTGGAACGATTGCTTCTCCCCAACCGTCTCTTTTAACAATACAAGTTTGGGATGCAGGTCTGACCAAGGATGTTGAAAAGGCTATCATGAGCGCCAACCTAGGTTTGAATCCATCAACAGAGGGCCAGACTGTTAGAGTTCCTATCCCTCCACTAACTGAGGAAAGGCGCCAGGAGTTTGTAAAAGTTGCACATACTAAAGGTGAGGAAGCAAAAATTTCCATTAGACAACATCGGCAGGATCAAAAAGATGAGTGGGTAAAATCTAAAAATGCTGGAGAAATCGGGGAAGATGAGCTTTTTAGAAGAGAAAAGCTGATGCAGGATTTGGTTGAAAAAGCTAATTCGGAGGTTGACGGAGAAATAAACACAAAAGGAATAGACTTAATGCAGGTGTAGTATAATCTCAAAGTCAAAAGTTAAAATTCAAAACTCAAAACTACAAGTTAAAACTAAAAACTTTTTACTTTTTAATTGTACTTTTGCCTTTTAACTTTTGCCTTTTGAATTATGTTTATTGTTGTTTTTATTTTAACAATCCTTATTTTAGTCATCATCCATGAATTGGGGCATTTTCTTGTGGCAAAAAAATTCAACATTAAAGTTTTGGAATTCGGGTTTGGCATTCCCCCCCGCGCGTGGGGCAAAAAAATCGGGGAAACAATCTGGAGTCTTAACTGGCTTCCTTTTGGCGGATTTGTCAGGCTTTTAGGAGAGGATGAAAGCGATCCGGAAGTATTGGATAATCGGCGTTCATTTGCCGCTCAAACGGTCTGGAAAAGAATCTCAGTAGTAGCTGCAGGTGTTGTGATGAATCTGGCTTTAGCATGGGTGCTTTTCTATATTGTTTTGGGTGTTCAGGGATTTAAAACTAGACTGCCGCTTCTTGCAGATTACAAATTTACCGGAATCAGCCAAACTGTTGAAAATGTAATTGTTGTGGGAAATATTGTGCCTGATTCACCAGCCTTCAAAGCCGGACTAAAAGACGGAGACAGGATTATTGCGTTAAACGGTAATGCGGTTGAAAAAAGTGATAAGTTTGTAGAGGCAGTTAAGGCTGATGCCGGTAAGGAGGTTGTCTTAACGATTGCGGATATCGCAGGCAACAACAAAAGAGATGTAGTTTTGGTCCCGCGGGAAAATCCACCTGCAGGGCAGGGAGCTTTAGGGGTTTCTCTTGGAGGTATGCAGACCGTACATTTAAGTTTTGATTCGCCTATCCAGAAATTACTTGCTGCGCCTATTTATAGTTACAATATTATTGGTTATTCGGGAAAAATATTGGGCGACACGATAGGTTACTCGTTTCAAAAACGCGATCTTGGACCCGTTTCAAATGCAGTAGCAGGGCCTGTAGGTATTACGGCTGTTGTAGGGCAAATTTTATCAGTCAAAAATCCGCTAATTCCGTATCTGGATTTTGTGGCTGCACTATCTTTAAATTTGGCTGTTGTTAATGTTTTGCCGTTCCCGGGACTTGACGGAGGAAGACTGCTGTTTCTTGCGATTGAGGGTATAACCCGCAAGAAAACCCATGCAGTTATTGAAAAATATGTTCATACTATTGGCCTAGTTGTTTTACTTGGTCTCATTGTTCTAATTACAATCTCCGACATCCGCAAACTGGTTTTTTGATTGAACTTTTTAAAAATTTATACAATACTTGTATAAATGGGAAAAATCATTCAAACCATTGCCCTGGTAATAATGATCGTTTTATTTATTCCGGCAGGCCTAATTACAGTGTCTGGGAACGCAGTCCCGGGAGATTTTACATACCCGCTAAAAAGAAAACTTGAAGATGCTGTTTTATTTCTTGCTTCGTTTAATTCTTACAGCAAGGCATATTTTGCAGTTGCGCAATCAAACAGGAGGTACGAGGAAACAGTGTCTCTTCTTAAAGCAGGCACTGATAGTGCAAAATCACTTGAGGAGCTTGTAAGTCAGACATCTCAGGCAGCAGACAACATAAAGAGTATTCGGAGTTCCTCCAGCAGGGCGCGTTTGTTTGCGGATTTGTCAGATTCGATTGAAAAGTACGATCAGGGATTGGAGCAGGCGCAGCAGCAGATTGTAATTGGCTCAGAAGATAATCCGCAGCCCACGCCTCCAAAATCAAGTTCTTTGCCGTTGCCCCCAAGTTCTACACAGCCAACAAGTAGTCCCGGTACGCAAACAACTTCCCGCTCAACACGGGCAGGTCCGGGTGATCAGGGAAGTAAGCAGAGTGATGCTATTGAAAAAACCAGAAGAGAGCTGGAGGAACTTAAGCGCAGACTTGAGGAAGAGAAGAAAAGGCTGGAGGATGAAGCAACCCGTGAGAGGCTTAATGATAATATCCCTCCCAGCCCGAGTCCCGGTTCAGCAGAATCCGGCAGAAGTCTGCAAAGTCCTGAAGCTTCGATAAGGACACCTGATCTGTCCGGACCGGAACGTGAGGAAAGGGAAAGAGAAGAAAGGGAAGAAAAGGAACGTGAGGAAAGGGAACGAGGTTCAGGTAATAGTCAGGGGCATGGAAGCGAGAGGTAGTCATGATTGACAGATTCTAACTAACAGCTATAATTACAATACAATTATAAAAGCGTTTGAGTTTGGTTTCCCGCCAAACAATTCTTTACTCGGAAGAGCGCTGGATACGAAGAGTATCCCGTTTGAAACGTAAAAACTTTAAATCAAGAAGCAATCAAGGTGGTACCACGAGAAGCCTCGTCCTTGTTCGTCAAAGTTCTGACGGGCAAAGACGAGGTTTTTGCATATGAAATATAGCAAACTATTCCCAAAAACTATTAAGCAGACCCCGCAGGGGGCAAGTTTAATCTCGCATAAATTGCTTTACCAAGCAGGTTATATCAGGGAATCAACAGCCGGAAGATATTATCTTCTGCCTTTGGCTATGCGTGTATTTCATAAAATCCAGCGAATTATTAAAGAGGAAATGGACGCAACAGGAGCGCAGGAAATGATTACTCCTGTTTTGCACCCGAAATCTTTATGGGAGGAAACAAACCGGACTTCCTCTGCTGGTTTTGAGCTAATGTCCATCAAGGACAGGAGTGAGTTTGAGTTTGTATTAGGCGGGACTGCTGAGGAAATGCTTGTAGATTTAGTCCGGAAATTCCAAATCAGCTATAAGGATTTGCCTTTTAACTTGTATCAATTTTCAACCAAATTCCGGGATGAGTTGCGTGCCCGCGGTGGATTATTACGAGTCCGTGAATTCGTAATGAAAGATGCCTATTCGTTCCATATAAGCGAAGAAGATTTTAAGATTGAGTACCAAAAAATGATGGATACTTATTCGCGGATTTTCGAGCGGATGGGTTTAAAAACTTATATTGTTGAATCCGATAACGGTTATATAGGCGGGGAATATTGCCATGAATTTGTGGTGGAATCCGATGCGGGGGAGTCAAGGTTTTTCATTGATGAAAAAGGGTATATAGCGCATGAGGATGTTGCAAAATTTATCTTTGAGAGTATTACTACAGATGAAAAAATGAAGCCGGCTGAAGAGGTTTTAGGTAAAGGGATTATTGGAGCCTCTGAACTGGCAAAGTTTTTAAATATCCCTGTTGAGAAAACCACCAAAACTATTCTTTTTGAAACGAACAAAGGAGATATTGTCGCCGCGGCGATCAGGGGAGATTTTGACATTAATGAGGTTAAGCTATTACATGCGATCGGGGCAGATTCACTAAAACTTGCCTCAGAAGAAACAGTTAAAGAAATAACTGGAGCGGAAGTTGGTTACGCAGGCATTTTGAATTTACCAAAAGAAGTAAAAGTGTTTATTGACGAATCTTGCGCAAGCCGCACTAATTTTGAAATGGGTGCTAATAAAACTAATTATCATTCGATTAATATCAATTTCGGTAGAGATCTGCCTTATCCCAAACAATTTTATGATTTTAAATTAGCAAAAGATGGCTTTATTGGTCCAAACGGATTGCCTTTAATTGCTAAAAAAGGAATAGAAGTGGGCAATATTTTCCAATTAGGATTTCATTATTCTTCAAAAATGAAAGGTGCTGAATTTATAGATGAAAAGGGTAAACCCCAGCCTTACTATATGGGTTGTTATGGAATCGGTTTAGCCCGGACTTTGGCTACAATTGTTGAAGTTTCAAACGATGAAAAAGGGATAATCTGGCCTGTTTCAGTGGCTCCGTTTCAAGTTCATTTGGTTGGGCTTGATTTAGAAAACGCTGAAATAAAATCAAAAGCTGAGGAAATTTACAAACACTTCGAGGGTGCAGGGATTGCGGTTTTGTATGATGACCGCACTGACGCGCGCGCAGGAGAAAAGTTTGCAGATGCGGATTTAATCGGGATTCCTTATCGAGTTGTGGTATCAAGAAAGACTGGAGATAAGCTTGAGGTTAAAAAAAGAGGGGAAAGTGAAACTAGTTTTATGGATCTAACCCAGCTTATTGAAAAACTCAGCTAATTTTGCTACTATAGGGTTATGTCTAAGGATAATCTTATAGAGGTAACTGGTTTGATAATGCAGGGAGCAGAGCAGGCAGAATTACATAAAAGAAGAGCTCGTGAGTGGGGAGAATATCGTAAGAAAATTCATCGGTTGTGTAATCTTGCCGAAGCAGGTAAATTAGCTTTTGAGGTAAGGCGAACGCGTCGGGGGGTAGAAGCAGTTAGATTCGGGTCGGATAATGTTTGGCATGCAAATATTCCTCAGCATGGGGCTGAAAAGCCCAAACCGGCATAATAAAAGAAATGTTTGATTCCCGAGCTCGAATCTGGTATTCTTACTGATTGATTATGCTAGCTAAACAAATTGTTAAACTACCCAAGTCGCAAATCGACGTCCAGGTAACTATACCCTGGGCTGATATGCAGCCTAAATGGGATGAAGTTTTTAGTAAAGCTGCATCCGAAGTTGAGATTCCGGGATTCCGTAAAGGACAGGCTCCGGTAAATATTGTTGAGCCGAGAATTTTACCTCAAGTCCAACAAGATGTTTTAAAACAAATTATGCCTCAGGCGTTAATTGAAGCTTTGCAAGGAACAACTTATGTGCCTATTGATTACCCGCAATACAACGTGACTGCTTTTACAAAAGGCGGAGAGTTAAAATTTAGCGCAAGAGTTACAATTAAACCGGAGGTAAAAGTGGGAAACTATAAGATTGTTAACGCAAAGCGCCCACCCCTAAAGCAGATTACTGAAGCAGAGATAGAAAAAATAATAACCGACTTGTTTAACAGGTGGAAATTAAGACAGCCTGTACAAAGTGCAAATACCCCAAATGCTCAAGCCGGGGGGACTGTTGCTTTTAATCAGCCAGCCGTACCTCAACAGGGACCTGCTGCAACTGCCCCTAATGATGAATTCGCCAAACAAATGGGCGCTGCTAATCTGGCAGAGCTTAAAACAAAAATTAAAACCGATCTGGAAGCAGAAGCCAAATACAACAATGAACTAGATTACGAAGAATCTATCCTGCAGGAGGTTGAAAAAATCACAATTGTTGATATTCCTGAAGTTTTAATCCAGGATGAGCTGGCCCGCATGCTTTTGTCTTTGCAAAGGAATGTTTCTGACCGCGGGCTTTTGATGGAGGAATATTTAAAAGGTCAGAAAAAAACAGTTGAGCAATTAAAAGCAGAATGGAGGCCACAGGCCGAAAGAAATGTCCGGATGGAGCTTGGGTTGTCTGAGGTCGCCCGCCAGGAAAACGTTAATATTTCAGACCAGGAACTACAGTCAGAGATTGATAAAATTCAGGACAATAGGGTTAAACAGCAGTTCACCCAGCAGGAGCCCCAAATGCACTTAAGGCACGCATTGCGCCAAACTAAAACCTTAAATCTTCTCAAGACCATAGTTAAATAACCTATAGTTGCAATTCGGTTTATCCTTTGATATAATTCCTTCAAATATGCCAGACCGAAAAGCCTATTTGAATCCACATATTATAGATATTTTGCGCCAAGTAACTCATCCTGAAAAAGGGGTATTGTTTGGTGATATAGTTGCATCTCCAGATGTTTTGTCCATGACGAATCTGCGCGCAAGACTATGTGAAATTAGAGGTGTTTCAGAAGTTCCATTCTCATCGTTCCACAAAGAAATAGATGATTTAACAAGGGTTGGTTTAGTTACGCGAACTGGAAAAAGAGGTAGGGGTAGATTTAATATGGTCCAAGCAACAAGGCTTGGCACAATAACTTACAATGGTTTAGTTGAAGCGTCAGCAGAAATAGAAAAGGCTATGAACGCATGTAATCTCACTAGAATAGTAGAAAGTGTTCCAGAACATCTTGTTGGAGACGTTATTAGTAGACTTCAGCAACGCCTTCATCCTCAAAACCCTTAAATTAGCCTGCAACCTTTCAGGTTGCTACGTATTGCTACGCAAAATCTTATTCAAAATTTCCTAAATTGTTAGT
>JACPKO010000077.1 GCA_016186985.1 Candidatus Daviesbacteria bacterium | reverse complement strand
ATTAAATTATATGAGTCAATTGAAAGCGGAGGGTTCCATAGTCATAATACTCTGGCTGAAATAAAATTAGGGTAAAGTATTCTCCATGTATAAAACCATTTTAGGTATTGAGACTTCTTGTGATGAAACTGCTGCTGCTGTTTTGTCCTTCGACCCTGCTCAGGATAAACAAAAAGGAATACGAATCCTTTCCAATATTGTAGCCTCCTCCGCCGCAATCCAATCCAAGTATGGTGGCATCATCCCTGAACAAGCTGCCCGCGAACAGCTCAAGTCCATAATTCCAGTTATCCAAGAAGCGATTAACGAATCACGACTCACGATTAACGAAATTGATGCAATTGCAGTTACATTCGGCCCCGGATTAATCGGATCTCTTTTGGTTGGTGTCGAAACAGCGAAAACTTTGGCCCTGGTCTGGAACAAACCACTCATTCCGGTAAATCATTTAGTAGGACACTTCTATGCCAATTTTATTGACAAGGTATCAAAAGAGGGAAAGGTATCAGAAGTATCAAATGAAAGCACGCAAAACCCTCCCCTTGATACCTTTGGTACTTTTGATACTTCTCCAACCTTTCCTATTATTGGCTTGCTCGTCTCCGGTGGGCACACTGATCTTGTCCTTTTTACTGACCACAACAAATATCAATACCTGGGCGGAACCCGGGATGATGCGGCAGGCGAATGCTTTGACAAATGCGCGCGCCTTTTAGGATTGCCATACCCCGGGGGTCCTGAAATTTCCAAACTCGCGGCAACAGGAGATGCTTCAAAAATTAAATTGCCAAAACCAATGACAAACTCTAAAGACTTGGATTTTTCTTTTTCAGGACTTAAAACAGCTGTGGCAAATTATATTGATAAAAACAAAAATTATAAGCATAAAGATTTGGCTGCTTCGATAGAGCAAACGATTATTGAGTCACTCATGAATAAAACGCTTCAGGCAGTAAAAGAATATGGAATAAATCAGGTTATGATAGCCGGCGGTGTTGCGGCAAACCAGGCTCTTTCGGAGGCCCTGCGCAAAAGCTTGCACGTCCGGGTTTTTTCGCCGTCGCACAATATTTTTTGTACCGACAACGCCTCCATGATTGCCGCAGCTGGATTCTTCTCTGAAGAAATAACTAAACCTCTGGATTTACAGGCAAATCCAAACTTATCACTGTAGTTTGCTTTTTATCTAAATAAGAATATAATTTTAGCCAACTTGCGTATGTTAAAAAAAGAAGAAGTGTTTGTATTCCCCGCAAAAAATTCAGGGGATGCTTTTAGAACTGCCAGAAGTAATGTCTATAAAGTAATGGGGTTTGATGATTATTTTGCTAGAATAACAAGGCTAGACCCAAATGCTAGGACGGATTTTGGCCTCTATCAGGTATTTGAGCCATATAAGGTGAGCACGGATACTCCTGTTGAAGTGGGATCCTTTAACCCAAGAGATTTCAAACCTTTCGAGTGCGACCCTAGCGCTCAAAAACGAAATAGCTAATGGACAAGATATATAATCAGAAAGTAGTTGAAGAAAAGTGGTATAAATTCTGGGAGGACGCAGGCTACTTTAAGCCTGAGATAAATCCTGATGGAAAACCATACTGCATAATACTTCCTCCGCCTAATGCAAACGCTCCTTTGCATTTTGGTCATGCCATGTATGTTGTAGAAGATATTCTGACCCGCTATCACAGGATGAAAGGCAAAGCAGCTTTATGGCTTCCCGGATCGGATCATGCCGGTTTTGAAACCCAGGTTGTATTTGAAAAAAAACTTAAGTCTGAAGGAAAATCCAGATTTGATTTTGACAGGGAGATTCTCTATCAGATGATTTGGGATTATGTACAATCCAATAAATCCGGGATGGAAAGTGAATTAAGGCGTCTCGGGTTTTCCCTGGACTGGTCTCGCGAAAAATTTACCCTTGATCCTGACATAATCCGGGAAGTTTATAAAACTTTCAAAAAAATGTTTGACGAGGGATTCATTTACAGGGATTACAGGCTGGTTAACTACTGCACCAGGGATGGAACATCGTTTTCCGATTTGGAGGTTGTTCATGTTGAGCAAAAAGACCCGCTTTATTATTTGAAATACGGTCCTTTTATTATTGCAACAGTCCGACCCGAAACTAAGTTCGGAGACACTGCTGTAGGGGTTAATCCTAATGATAAAAGATACAAGGAATGGATCGGAAAGGAAGTTGAAGTCGAAGGGTTAAACGGAAAATTTAAATTAAAGGTCATTGCAGATGAGTTAATAGATCCGCTGTTCGGGACAGGTGTTGCCAAAGTAACACCGTCCATCGATTTTAAGGATTTTGAAATGAGTAAACGCCACAATCTGGAACTTAAAATGATTGTCGGGTTTGACGGAAAATTAACCGAAATTGCCGGTTCCTACGCCGGGCTTTATGTTAACCAGGCCAGAAAAAAAGTGGCCGAAGATATGCAGGAACGTGGATTGATTGAAAAAATCGATGAAGATTACACCCACACTGTTTCCAAGTGTTACAAATGCGGGACAACTTTGGAACCTTTGCCTTTGGAACAATGGTTTTTAAATGTTGCCGACTTAAAGCAAAAAGCAATTGAGGTTGTAAGAAATAAGAAAATTAAAATTCATCCGAAGAATTTTGAGTCTCATTATTTCCAATGGCTTGAGAATCTAAACGACTGGAACATTTCACGCCAGACTGTTTGGGGAATAAGGATTCCCGCCTGGAATTGTTTAGCCTGCGATGCTTGGAATGTTACCACGGGTGAGACCCCTGACGCATGCGGTAAGTGCGGATCAAAAAATTTAAAGCAGGATACCGACACATTTGACACCTGGTTTTCCTCGGGCCAATGGCCGGTTGTAACTTTAAAAACCGGAAAGCCCAGGGACTTTGAAAAGTTTTATCCGACCTCAGTAATGGAAACAGGCTACGATATTTTAAAAGCTTGGGTTTCAAGAATGGTTATGCTGGGGCTTTATATAACAGGTGAAGTACCGTTTAAAGATGTCGTCTTACATGGACTTGTACGCGATCCCTTAGGCCAGAAGATGAGTAAGTCAAAAGGGAATGTAGTATCTCCCATGGAAATTGTTGACCAATATGGCGCTGATGCAGCCCGGATGGCTTTAGTTTATGGAACAGCACTGGGACATGACCAAAACTTATCTCATCCTAAACTTCAGGCAATGAGAAATTTTACAAACAAAATATGGAATATTGGGAGATTTATAATTAACTTTAAACCAACGAATGTTCCCTCCTTAAAACCAGATCAACAATTTAACAATGCAGCAATGAAGCAGTTGAGCGAAGTTGATAGACTGATTCTCCTGAAACTTAACGAGACATCAGCTAAAGTAAGCGACAGCTTAAACCAATTTAGATTTCATGACGGAGCCGATACATTATATGAATTTATATGGCATGAATTTGCTGATAAATATATAGAGAGCGCAAAAAACAGAAGGAAAGAAACACAACCAGTTTTGGAATATGTTTTCAGAACATCACTGGAACTGCTTCACCCCTTTATGCCATTCATCACAGAAGAACTCTGGCAAAAATTACCCCATGAAGGAAAATCTATAATGATTGCCAAATGGCCTCAAAAAGTTTAATCTTGCGGTCAATTCAGGATAAATGGACTTTGAAAGATCTATCATAATTGGAACCAATCGGTTTAACCCTCCAAGATCCGCGGCAGATGAAAGCCTGAAGGATATTTGTTCGTCTCCTGATGGATTAAATTATACAAACTTAGCATATCAAATGGTTTATAAATCACTTGGTCAAAGCGGAGTTTATAATAAAATCTCTCATAACTTTTTTCCTGTTTTAGATAATCAACTGGTAAATATCGATCCAGAAACTGTTGCGCAGCAAAGAAGAGGATTACTCAAAAATGGAATTGGTAGCCCTTGGGGGCACTGGCTTACTCCGGATGCGCCAACTGAGCATGCTGAAATAGGAATTGTCGCCGGGATTTATGAATATAGAAAATTAACCGGAAAAACTCCACGGGCTTTCTGGTTACCAGAAGCAGCAATTGATGATCAAACTCTGCGTATTTTAGCCATCCGGGGAGTTGAGATTGTTATTGTTGCCCCCCATCAAACTCAACTAGATTCAGGGCAAGAGGCTCATAATACTCCAGTATTGATTGAGCTCGGGGATAATCTTCAAATTGTTGCTTATCCATTTAATAGACCCCTCTCTCTAGCTCTCTCCAGGGATTCTAAACGCAACGCAGAAGTCTTTACCGGAGACCATATCTCCCCAAATTTAACAGACCGCACTATCCTCGGATGGGTCGACGAAGAAACCTTTGGTGATCATTTAAGAGGCGGGGAGAAATTCCTGATTCGCCTTATAAACGTATCGCTTCCTAAATCAGGCATAAAACTAAAATCTATTAATGATCTTGACTTAAGTAATCCTCAAAAAGGTAAGGTTCATGAAAGATCTGCCTGGAGTGATCCTTGTCCGGACTTAGCCAAATGGCATGGGTCTTGTGCCTGTCATCCGGGTGAGAATTTAAGCTGGAAACAACATTACTATAAAGCAAATCAAATACTTAGAGAGATGGTAACTGATATAGTCCGCAAAAAAACAGGAGAGGGTTATAAAAGATTAGTTATTGAAAATTTTAGGGAGGCTGTAAATTATCCGGGCATTCCTGGTCCCGATTTTAATCCAGCTTTATCTACCCTTGGCGCTATAACTTCTGCAGAGCTTGCCAATAATAGCTGTGCAACATTTTTTCCCAACCCTTTCACCTCGGGAAATATCAATCTACTATTCGGTCAAGAGTCTTTAGTCAGGTTAAGAAAAGTAAGCATGATCTCAGAAGCAGAAGAAATTGAGTCCGAATGGAGAAGCCAATTAAGAAAGTCTGTTATATTTATTTTTGAGAGAGGAATTTATGTTACAGCTGAAGATATGCTGGATCATATGTTAAAGCATAGAAGACCTATCCCTCAAACCAAACAACAAGCGTTCTCTATTGCTGCTTAGTTTTATTATCTCTTTTTGAAGATATACTTAATCCAAAGATTTTTAAGAAAGGGGAGGGTTAAGGTTGATAATAAAAATCCAACAGATGGAATCACGGCACTAAGCCATGGATCTTCTATGTTTATAGCCTGCATATAAAACCCAAGTGCCAGGTAGGTAAAAATTAAGAGTAGTCCTCTCCTGAATAAAGAATCCTGCCAGGCTTTATCTGTTTCTACCCTGCTGTTCCTTTTTTCTATTGCTTCTATTCTTTTTTCTAAATCTTCTAAGGAGGCTTTGCTCATAACTGCGTTAAGTTGACTGCTCTTTCTTTTCTTCTTCAATCTTTACTTCTTGACCTTCAGTTTTCTCTTCGCTCCCCTTTTCCCCACCTTCAGTTTTCTCTTCTCCCTCCGCACCCTCTTCTCCCTTAGCTGTCTCCGCACCTTCAGCTGTCTCAGCTACTTCTGCTGCAGCAGCAGCTGCTTCTGCTTCCTGTTCCTCAAGAAGTTTTTTCATTTCCTCTGTTACTGCGCTGTCAAGCTTTACTACTACTTCCTCTGGTTCTGCTAGGACATTTAAAGTCGACCTGTCGTAATTTAAGTCTGCAACCGTAATTGAATCTCCAATCTCTCTTAAAACTTCAATACTTACTTCAATATTTTCAATAAGGTCGGTCGGTAGAGCCTGAACGTTAATTTCGCTCAAGGTTTGCAAAACAACTGTCTCCCCCATCTTGACTGACTCCGGACCTTCTCCAATTAAAACAATCGGCACCGGAACCGTGACTTTTTCCTTTAAATTAACCTGGTAAAAACCCACATGCAGAATTTTGTCGGTAACCGGATCAATATCAACCTCCTTAATAAGCACCGGCCTAACCCGGTCATCACCAATTTTTAAATCAACAAGCCCTGTTTCTCCTGCCTGTTTAAAAACTTTTGTAAACTCCCCTGCTATAACTGAAACATGTTCAACCTCTTTAGAGTTTCCATAAACATGCCCAGGAAGTTTGCCCTGCGAACGCAGTTTTTTAACTTTTTTTCCTAACACTTCCCTGTCTACCGCTTTAAGCGCTATCCTGTCCATAAGTGTGTAAGATAACACAAGGGAGCTTAAAACTCAAAAGGCAAAGAGCAAAACTACTATTCGTGCTTATTTAGTTATTTTAAACTCAAACACTCTGTCTGTTTTCATATCTGTCGCAATTTTTATTTCCTGAACTCCAGCACTTCCCATCTCAGGCCGCTCCTGTATCCTGTAATTTATCGGGTAAGTTAAAGTAAAATCCAGGGGATCTGACATAACCCCTGGCTGCTTAAATATTTCCATCCGGTATAAAACCGAGTTACCGGCAAAACTTAACGGATCAGCCAGTTCATATTCAAAAATTAAGGTTTCCTGCTTTTTTGGCCCAACTTGAATCAGAGCCGAGAAACCGCTTCGCTGATAATCTGAAAACGGAATAAATTTTTCTGTTATGTCTTTCTCTTCAAACTGGGCCCTTATTAGCTTTGATCCAAGGGGAGTATAAATTTTAATTCGGTTTTTGTAACTTCCACCGGGAAAGACATCAGACGGTGATGTATTTTTATAGTTAATCTTTAATTTATGGCTGATTTTTCCCTCTTTGCTGAAAGTCGAGCTTAGTGTTAACTTTCTCTGAATGTAGTAATTAACCTTGTTCGCTCCCATGTTTGACTCAATAACTGCCAGAAAATCTTTCTCCTCCCCTTCCCTTTTTTCAGATCCGCGCGGAAAAACCCCTGACCAGTTACTTGAGGCAAGATGGGAAAAAAGCGACGGGTCTTCCAGATAAACTAGTGCATGTTTTTCGTTTAATGACGTACCTAAGGCCTGGATTATTGCCGGCCAATTTTGTTTTGAAAGATAGAAAATTTTATTAAAAAGCTGGGTTTGTAGAGAGGTTAAGTAATTTTTTTTTGCTTGTGAGCCAGGGAAAAAATTTGTTTCAGCATGCGAAACCGCTTTTTCAAATAAATTTGTCCCGTTTACCGCTTCTCCATATTCAGGCAAATCAAGCCCGCCTACTGCGTCAAGGAGATTCCCTGATGCTTTTAAATCAAGTGCAATAACACCATGAACTGACTCGCCAGCTTCCTTTTTGTAAAAAAAGCTTGCCTGCCTGGCTGAAGTCGGAAAATCTGGTTCGTAGTTTGAATCACGCAGAAACAATCTTTCCACCCCTAAATCGCTTTTAAGTTCGCCTGGGGGGGCGATTATTTCTTTTAGGGCGCCGTCAAGATTATAAATATCGTCAACTTTAATATCCTTAAGGATTCCATTTTCAAAATCAAGCTTGGCATAAGAACCAATAAACCCCCCTCCTGGCCGCAGTTCAAGGTTGTTTTGCAAAAGCACCAAATACGATTTTTTTCCTTCTCTAGTCCCGGTGATTTCCGGCATCAGTATGCTTGCTGTTTTTGCTTGCTCGACCAGGGATTGATAAAATGACAACCTGAATTTTAAATCATTAACCCTCTCCTTAATTTGATCGGGAAATCCGGCGGTCAGGCTTTCATCTCCTAATCTGGCGTAAACGTTGGAAAGCTTGGTCGAAGCGTACCCTAAATCTTCCTGGGCTTGATTGTAATAAATTTGTGGATCATTTCTGGATTCCCCTGAAATAACTTTTGTTGTTTCAAAAAGGGACTTGCTGCCGCGGGTGGCATAAAAAATACCGTCAATCCCCTCTCCTGTTAAATTAACAATCCTGTCTCCTCTTTCAAATATATCACTGATTTTGGGAATTTTTCTTATTATACCTGCATTGTCTAAAACTTTTTTAAATTCGCTTACGTTTCGTTTTGCTTCCCCTATCTCCTCCTGCGCTTTATCAAATTCTCCCTCATCCAGGAAATTTCTTGATGCGAGCAAATGGTTTTTTATAGACCAGCCCTCGTAACTTAAGAATAGAACTGGCCAAATAAGCCCGTAAATTAAAATCGAAGTCACAAGAAAAACTGTAAAAAATCTTTTGGCTTTTCCGCGAAAAGACTTTTTTGTGTCTTCCCTAACTTCAATGTCAAATTGCTGCCCTGGTTTTAAGTCTGCATCTTCTTCTTTATCTTCCGCTTTTTTCCCCTCTTTGGGTTCACTTTTTTCTGCTTTCTCTTCATTTAAAAACCCCGTTCCTGCAAATGACCAGGATTTGGAGCTCGGAAATTTTTTTGCGGGTTCATTTTTAGGGACCAATTCCGGATTCTCTTTAAAATACGCTATTGTTTCTTTTAAAGACTCTACAATCGAAGAATTGGGTGACCAGGCCAGCTCTTTCATTGTTCTTATTAAATTAGGGCTTGGCCATGCAGGCAGCCTGGTTAATACGGGAGGATTCTCACCAGTCCAGAGTTGACTTCCTAATATCTGCTTTATGTCCGAGAGTTTAAGCGGGTGCAACAAAGTTCCGTCGAAAATTTTGTTTGAGGTTGAACCGGAAAGCGCTGATTTAACTAAGAGCTTCACCGCATCTGAAACAAATAGACTCCTTTCCGAATAAACAAGGCTAACTTTTTCGTCCTCAAGTTTATCATTGATCGTAGAAGTTATCAGTCTGGCTAGCGGGTTTTGATCTTCCAGCTCCATCCTGGGGCCAAAAACCTCAGAAAGCCTGACGATCCTGCCGTTTAGCTTAAAATGCTTTACACCTTTTGCGAATTTTATTTCCGCTTCTTTAATAATTCTTTCTCTTGTTTCCAAATTCCTGCCGTATAAATTAATCGAACTTGAGAAAACCAGCCTGGGCTTATCTCCCGAGACTTCGTTTTCATCCTTCAGGGACTGCTTAAAATCATGGGCAATCCGGATAAAATTAATGATTCCCTTGCCAAGTGCTATGTCCGGTGTTTGAGGTTCTGTAATAAAAAAGGCATAATCAAGCCTGGGCAGATCCAGTCCCTCCAGTTTACTTAAAATTTCTTCCTTATCTATTGGAAAATTCAGCAGATGAAAATCTTTATTCTTAATCGCGTTTTCTATGTTTCTCTTGCCGGAGATTGACAGGTCGTCGATTGCGATAACCTGGATATTTTTTTCTAAAAGATAATCAATCAGATGAGAGGATAGAAACGTGCAAGCGTTAACCACAAGTGATACCGGACGGTTTCGCGAAACCAGATTGCTATTTATATCTATTCGTGAATTGGCAGAATCTTCCACATTTAGATAGTAGCCCGAAACGTGGACAAGATCAAGCCTCCATCAGTAGTTTTTTAAATACTGGCGGGCTAGGGCGGCCGCCAAACCAATTAAAAAACCAAGAATTAAACCAGTCAGCAAGTATTTAAAAAGGTTTGGCTCGACTATCTCAATTTGAGGCGTAGTTAAAGTTGAAACGGTAAAATTTTGCCTTAAATACTCAGTTTCCTTAAGCAGAAGTTCAAAGCCTGTGTTTTTATCCGGCGAGAGGACTTCAATACTGACTATAAGAGGCGCTGGTTTATAAATTAGTGCTGTAGTGTTTGGAAACAAGTTGTCAAAATCTGCAATCCTTAACTCTACAACAGCCTGGTCTGTCAAAGCAAAAGATTCACTAATATTTTCTGTTGTGTACTCCATCCTAAAGGATTGGGAAAGCTTTGTCTGCGGACTTGCCGTTATATAAGCATAAATACCAATTATCAGCCCAAAAAAAACAGGCAGGAACAAAAATAAAAAATTGCTTTTTAAAAAATTTAATAACAGCCTGGATTCTTTCATGCTCGACTTATGCTTTTTCAAAAGCCCGATTGGCTAACCTGTCTGCGATAAAATTTTCTTCTCTCGGAACGCTTCTGTAAGTCACCTTCCCAAGTAGCAGCTCTAAAGACTTAATCTTTTTAAAAATCGGCATTAAATTAGGGCTTTTTATTTTAAACCTTCCGGAAAGTTGTTCCACTAAAAGTTTTGAATCTGCCACCACTTCAATTTTATGGGGAAATTTACGATAAAATCTTTTGTAAATATATTCCAGCGCTTTAAAAACAGCCGTGTATTCAGCTACATTGTTTGTTGTTAAACCTATTAACTCACCCTCCTCATGAAGCAAAGCCCCGCCTCGTGCACTGATAACAAATCCATACGAGGAGGGACCTGGATTTCCGCGGGAAGCGCCGTCAGTACTTATTACCAAATCCATTCTAGAAAGAATAGTCTGCCTTTACGGGAAAATCAAGTTCTGTGTTTAAGGTTTCTTAAGCTTAAGCCAATTACCATAAAAAAAATCCTTTGGCCCTGAGGCAAAGTTAAAAAATAGTGGTCAAACATACCCAAAAAGACTATTGTCATAAGGGAAGTTAAAAGTGCCTTAGAAAAAGAATCTTTTTTCTTCAGGTTAACCCAAAAAGCGCTTCCTAATATACCTAAGAATCCCGATAGCCCTAGAATTCCTGTCTCTGACAAAATAAGCAAAAAGATGTTGTGAACCGGCTGCAGAAATCTGCTGGTTCCAACCAAAACCTCGCTTGCGGCCAGGGCGTTAATAAAATTATTTAGCCCGATTCCGGTAACTGGACTTTCCAGGAAAAGCTTAAGTGCAAATTCGGAAAGTTCCTCGCGGCGTAAAACTGCAAGGGAATCAAAAGTAAAAATAGAAGAAAATCTCACAAAAGCAAGCGGGGCAATTACAACCGTCATAATAAGCAGCAGTTTCCAGTTCTTTCTAAAAAAAACCGCAGCATAAACCCCTGCTATAACCACCCCCGGCCTTGAGAAAGTAATAAAAATTGTGCTTGAAACAAGCAAGCCCAGGATAGTTTTAAACCTATGAAGGGAACTGCTGAGTCCTGCTGAAAGGAGGGGAAGTGCTGCCAGTAAGAATCCTGAGAGTAAATTAGGGTGAGAAAAAGTAGCATAGGGCCGGAGAAAAACGCGGTCGTAAAAATTAAACTTGGAAATAAGCGGGGTTGAAACATTAAAATTCCTCTCACCAAGTATCCAAAGACCT
>JACPKO010000063.1 GCA_016186985.1 Candidatus Daviesbacteria bacterium | reverse complement strand
TCTTCGGCTAGCCCTGGAGACAGAGAGGCTACTGGTTCAACGAGGTAAGACTCATGGAAAATACACAAACTGAGAAGTTAATTATTGTTGGCTCTGGCCCGGCTGGTTTAACAGCTGCCATTTATGCTGCCCGTGGTAATTTATCTCCTTTGGTTATCTCCGGTAGGGAAGCAGGGGGACAATTAATGTTAACTACAGATGTGGATGATTTTCCCGGATTTGAAGAAGGCATTCAAGGCCCGGATTTGATGGCCAGGATGAGAAAACAGGCTGAAAGATTTGGTACCCGCTTTATCAATGAAGATGTAGTGTCGGTGGATTTAAAAATAAAGCCTTTTGTTATTAAGACGGAAAGCTTAATTCTTTATTCTGATAGCTTAATTCTTGCTACCGGAGCTTCAGCTATGTGGTTGGGACTCCCATCAGAAAAAAGGTTAATTGGCAAAGGAATTTCCTCCTGTGCCGTCTGTGATGGCTTTTTCTTTAAGGATAAAAGGATTATGGTGGTTGGAGGAGGGGACACTGCCATGAGGGAGGCTCAACACTTATCCAAGTATGGCAAAACCGTGACAGTAGTCCACAGAAGAGACAGCTTAAGGGCCCAGCCTGCCTTACAAGAGCTGGTGAAATCCAAGGAAAATGTAAGTTTTATTTGGGACAGTGTAATAGAAGAGGTTTTGGGAGAAGATAAAGTTACCGGAGTGAAGCTTAAAAATATTAAAACCGGGCAAATTTCTCAAGTTGAGATAGAAGGGCTGTTTATAGCCATAGGCCACAAGCCCAATACAGACTTTTTAAAAGGGCAACTTAAGTTGGATGAGAGAGGTTACATAGCGGTTAATGATGAAACAAAAACTAGCGTGGATGGAGTCTTTTTTGCCGGGGACGTGGCTGACAAAAGGTATAAACAGGCAGTCACAGCCGCAGGTACGGGGACCAAAGCAGCCCTGGATGTGGAAGAATATCTGGAAAAGCTAAGGTAGGGTATGAATGCCCACTTTGACAAAATCAGAATCTAAAGAAATAACTGATTCAATCGAGAATTTTTTAACTAAGGCTATAGTTGTAGCATCGGTTAAAGATAATTTATGTTCTGCGAACTTCTCAACAATTTCAAAAGCTTCAGCTTGAGTTTGCTCATCAACCCAAAGCTGAATTACAGAATTTGTTGTAATGGTTTTCTTAATGAAATCAATAAACTTTGGTACTAACTTAGGTTTGTTATAAATAAGAAAAGTAACTGTTTCATCAATAATGTCATTTGAGGTAACAATAGTTCTGTTTTCCTTAAGGAGAGTTTTTATTATGTTTTTTATCCGTAGATGATCAGGTTCATCAGAAAGATAGTATGCTAGCCAAGCCGAGCTATCGATAAAAAATTGAGACATTTAATCTTTTAGGTATATTTCCCGACTTCTGGTAATTAGTACGTAACTCCAATATCTTTGAGTAATACCCTAATATCTTCCGGGATTTCTACCCTCCATAGAGCTTCTTCACCACTGGCTGGATTAAAAACCCTGGCATCAGTAATCTTTTTAAGACTTTCCATTAAAACCCTGATTGATTTACCACCTTTTAACTCCATAAACCTAGCCACTGCCAAAGCCATCACACAGATTAAGATATGGGCTTCAATAGCTTCTCTTCTGAAATGGTAGACAGGACGCATTAGCAGGTCAGATTTAGCCATACGGAAGGATTTCTCAACCTGCCACAGATCATGGTAGCGGTCAATGACTACCTGGTTTGGCAAAGACAAATCAGTTATATATCCCTTAATTCCCCACAACAGTTTAGTTCTTTCAATCAGTTTCTGGTTTAAGCTGGAGCCTGTTTTTTGAAAATTTAAGAATTTGTACCTTTTAGGGGTAAGCTCTCCACCTACCACCTTTTGAGCTTTAGCAATCTGTTTTTCAGTGTCGGACTTATCTTTCAAGTAGCGTTTGCTGGAAAAGTCACAGATTAAAAACCCACTGTTTACTCCCTTGGTTGAAGGTATCCTGATAGTTGTCCCATCAGTAAAGTCTAACTGCCGGTTAATTTGGATAACAGTATCAAGATCAAGGTATCCCAGCCTGGCCCCGACAATGTAGGAGAAATGGGCCTGTTTAATGGCTTGGATGTTGTTCTCACTTAACATGGCGGCATCTGCTACCACTGTCAGGGATGGTATCAAGTATTTATCTTTTAAAGCAGTCAGGACTGGAATGATGGTATGGCCTTCAAATTTGTTACCAGGAAAGATATTAAAAGAGAGAGGGAAGCCATCTTTTTGGACCAGCAGGCCAATGACAATTTGAGGCTGGTTGGCTTTGTTATCTTTGGAAAAACCACATTGTCTAAGCTCATCCCCAGTAAAAGACTCAAAGTAAAGGGTGGTTACATCATAGAGAACAAAAGCAAAGTCAAAGTTTAAATTTTCCCGGGCAAACTTGACTAAACTCCCCTCAACCTTTTCTTTAAGGGTAGCTATGGCTTTAAGGCTTTTGTAGATGGAGGTTAAATCATAACTGATCCCAAAAAGATCTGACAACAATTTTTGAGAACGTAGTTTAGATGCCGGCTCAACAATCCTCACCAGTACCAGATCCAGCAGCAATCTGCTTTTCAGGTCATCAAAACCAAAGAGCTTAAAAATCTCATTTAAGGTTTCATAGAGGAAATTGTGACGGGTTCCTAAATACCTGTACCTGGTAAAAAGAGGGTCAAAGGTGGCTTCTTTTGCAAACAAGGTTTGTTGACGGGTAAAATTGATAATCCAGTCTCTGGCCGTTTCTTTCAGGCTAGAAATTCTGGTTGGGTCGTTGGATGAACCAATATGCTTCATGATAATTGTTCTGCCCTGTTCATACCTCACCACCTGGACAGCAGTAGCCCCTGATTTGGTTTTGGTAGTTCTAACACTCACTTCTTAATTGTACTTTAGTACGTACAAACAGTGGTTAAAAGTAGCGATTGGATTGTTCCAACAAGAAACCCATTTTTTACAAGTAAAATTTAGCAGAAGTCAGGATACATATGTCCGTTCCAGGGAAAAGAAGAGGAGTCTATCCACCAGCGTGATAAGCCAATGGCTAAGATTACCAGGATAGCTCCCAAAAAGGTTTTTTTAAGCTGAAAGCAGGCAAAAAGCCCCAAAGCTAAGGCTGCAAAAAAAGCGTGGGATGGTATCAAAGATAAGCCGTTTCCTCCACTTAAGACAAGTCCGGGGAAAAGCAGGTAGTAATAAAGAGGGCTGGCATGAAAGTTGGCAGAAGTCATTGGCCCCAGCCAGACAATTTTGCCAATCCAAATATTGGACAGTTCATTTAAATCCCGGGCCAGATCAGCATGGATACCGGTTTGGGCTATCCCAAGATAACTCCAAAGCAAAAACAGTCCCGCCAAAACTATAAAAGATAGCAGGTATTTGTACACGGTTTACCACAGTATAGCAGAGCTTAACTGCCGGATAACCGAGCGGCTAAACGGTGCATATGAATTTTTTTCTGTGGATCATTAAAATTACTATACTCAATTTTACACAGTCAAGTCATGACCTTTTTAGGGGAGCCAGGTTTTTAAGAATTTGATCCAGATTTTCCTCCGGGGATAATCCGGTATTAATTCGGGTAACCTCACCACCGGTTATAGGGTTAAACCTTGCTTTTACCTCTATTGCCGCTTCAATGGATTTTATAACCGAAGAATTGCCTTCATCAACTCTCTTTTTGATCCTCTCCTCCACAATTTTTTCGGATACATCCATAACAAAAATTTTAAGAGGTACCTGTGCTGAGTGTGCAAAATTTCTTAATAGGTTTACATAAATGGTACGGGAATAGGTAGCTCCTACTGCTACAGGGATACCTTTTAGTAAAGCTTTGGCTGCCTGGTGGTGATTGAAAGTATATGATGCAAGCATGGCCAAATCCTCTAAAAAATTCGGCAGTCTTCCGCTTCTGGGAAATATTTTCCATCTGGCCTCATCAATGTCAAAATATTTAAAATTAGTTTTCTCACTTAATATTCCGCCTAAGGTACTTTTTCCGCTTAAAGGGGGACCGGCAAACGCTACGATACAAGGCTTAAATTTTTTAATCCTTCCTTTTTGAGACATATTTAAGTGAATTTACTTTTTAGATATTTGTAAAATCTGATAGATTCTAAACTG
>JACPKO010000062.1 GCA_016186985.1 Candidatus Daviesbacteria bacterium | reverse complement strand
TGTGAGATCCTTAGTTGGCCACGGTATAGGCAGGAAGCTGCATGAAGACCCTGAAGTCCCGGGATTTGGTAAAGCCGGCCGGGGTCTGCCTTTGAAAAAAGGGCAGACGCTTGCAGTTGAAGCAATATATAACCAGGGAGGGCACGAGGTTACTCTGGAAAAAGACGGCTGGACGATATCAACCAAAGACGGTTCATGGGGAGGGTTATTTGAGATGACTGTGGTGGTTGATAATGAGGAGGCAGAGGTATTAACGGATTGGAGGAAATATTAATTTAAAAGTTAAAATGCAAAAGGCAAAACTACAACTAAAAATTCAAAATTAAAAAAACTTTTAACTTTTGGCTTCCGAAGGAAGAGTGTATTGTTGTACTTTTGACATTTGACCTTTGAGTTTTGACCTGTTTTCCTATGGGTTGTGATGTACGCTCGGATTTGTTAAAATACTTAAGCTCAAAAAAATAATGGATGCACCGGATATTATTGAAATCCAAGGTAAAGTCCTTGAAGTTCTGCCCAATACGCTTTTTCGGGTGGAGATAACTGCGAGTCCGGAAATTCCGGAGCTAATAGGACGGGTGATTTTGTGCCATATTTCTGGTAAAATGCGCAAGCATTATATCAGGCTGTTGGTAGGCGACAGAGTAAAGGCCGAGATGAGCGCTAAGTATGATCTGGATAAGGGGCGCATAACGTTCAGGATCAAGTGAAAAGTGATCAGTGAAAAGGGAAAAGTGTTTTTGACTCTTCCCTAATCACTAGCGAAGCGGTTCACTTAGCACTAATTATTATGAAGGTTCAAGCAAGTGTTAAAAAAAGATGCACGGGATGTAAAATTGTAAAGCGCGAAGGTGTGTTGTTCGTGATATGCAGCCGCGACCCAAAGCATAAACAGCGTCAAGGGTAACGCTGTTAGGGGATAGCTCCGTTGCTATCGTAATATTTTTTACGACAGCACTACGCCATCCTAAACAAAGACAAGGATAAAAATATGAGTGAAATAAAATTAGCATCATTTTTTGAAGCAGCAATAGAATTTATGGATCATCCTGAAAATGATTTTGTGAATCATGTTCAGGTAGCTTCCTCAGCAACCGCAGACTTGCGGTTATACGGTTTAAGTAGCCCGATGCAACCTAGTGGAGGTTTAATTCATGCAACTGCAGACAAACTCTTTGCAAATTTAAGTAATTTTTTTGGGGCTAGAACAGAATATAGACCAAAACTGGCAGATAGGCCATTTGCTGAGTTTGCCGTTGTTGCTCCAGGAATCCGTTTTGTGTCTGAAGACAGAACACAGTTTTGGCCCATCCAAAGAGACGCAGGCAAAGCAGAGTTATGGTTATCAGTTAGACAGGCTCCTTGGCAGGGCTATGGGAGTTTTGCCCGGGTGGATATCCAAAGACCAAAGTCAGGAGCACACGTAGCAATACTAAGATAATTTATGGCTAGAATTGCAGGAGTAGATTTACCTAATGAAAAAAGAACAGATATCGGTTTAACCGTAATTTATGGTATTGGCCGGCAAAACGTTAAAACCATGCTTGAAAAAGCTAAAGTTGACGGCGCCAAAAGGGTTAAAGATTTAACAGAGGAAGAGGTTAACAAACTCTCAAAGTCTTTGGAAGGAATAATAGTTGAAGGCGATTTAAGGAGAGAAATTAACCAGAATATAAGAAGACTTGAAGATATCAGCGCTTACCGAGGACTCCGGCACAGGAAAGGCTTGCCTGTAAGAGGTCAAAATACAAGACACAATGCAAGGACCCGCAAGGGCAAGAGGAAAACAGTAGGTACAGTCAGAAAGGAGATTGTCGCTAAAACAGCACCAACCGCTACAAAGTAGCGGAATAACCAAGTTACAAATGACAAATTACAAATAAATTCCAATAATCAATTTTTCAAATTCGAATTTTGAATTTGAGTATTATCTGGAGTTTGTTATTTGAGATTTGGAATTTACTTCTGAAAGAAGTTAATATGTCTAAAAAAGTACAATTAAAATCACAGAAAAAACCAACAACCGCTCCTAAGAGTGTGGCTTTGGGGCGCCTTTATGTCACGGCCACTTTTAATAATACTTTAGTCTCGCTGACTGATTCATCAGGTAATGTTTTAGCCTGGAGCTCTTCCGGTAATGCCGGATTTAAAGGTGCTCGCCGGGCAACTCCGTTTGCTGCAATTTCCGCTGTTGAAAAAGTAGCAGCTAAGGGAAAAACTCTAGGAATGTCTCAAGTTGAAGTTTATATTAAAGGACCCGGTCCCGGAAGGGATGCTTCGATAAGGGCACTGAAAAATTCAGGACTTAACATTATGATGATTGCGGATGTAACCCCAATGCCCCACAACGGCCCAAGGGCCGAGAAAAGGAGAAGAGTATGAGATATACAGGTCCAAAACGAAGATTATCAAGACGCGAGGGAGTTGCATTATTCCCAAAAGATATTAAAGCTTTGGAAAGAAAAGGTGCAGTTCCCCCGGGACAACGGGGTAATAGAATGAAGCGCCGGCTTTCCGAATACGGATTGCAGCTCCGGGAAAAACAAAAAGCCAAAAGAATGTTCGGAATTTCGGAAAAGCAATTTTCAGGTATTGTTAAAGAAGCTTCAAGAAGCAAGGGTGCAACCGGACAAACACTGCTTGAGCTTTTGGAAACAAGAATTGATAACGTCGTATACCGACTTGGGTTTGCAAAGTCGCGCACTGAAGCCAGACAACTAGTGTCCCACGGACATATTAAAGTTGACGGCAAAAAACTGACTATTCCTTCATCTAAGGTCAAAGTTAACTGCACTGTTGCAATATCTCCCAATTTTGTGGATAATACTCAGGTTAAAAAAAATCTCGAGGAATCTAAAGAGATTCCAGGGTGGCTTGAGCGAAAAGCTGCGGTAGGGAAAATTTTAAGAATTCCCCAAAGAGAAGATATGGAAAGTGTCATTAATGAACAGCTGATCGTTGAATACTATTCACGATAGTTGTTTGTTTTTTAGAAAGAATATGTTTAAAGTTACAGAAGAAGATAATGATGGAATAAAAGCTAAAATAGTCCTTGAGCCTCTCGAAGGCGGGTTTGGTCATACGCTTGGAAATGGCCTAAGGAGAACAATGTTAACCTCTCTCATCGGCGCGGCTATAACATCGGTCAAAATTTCGGGCGTCCAGCACCAATTTTCAACAATCCCTGGAGTTTTAGAAGATGTTATTCAGATAATTTTAAACTTAAAAAAAGTAAGAGTTAAACTATACTCAGACAAACCAATTCATATCAAAATTTCCAAATCCGGAATTGGAGAAGTTAAAGCCTCAGATATTGACACAATGGGTGGAGGAGAAGTCGTTAATAAAGACGCGCACATCGCAACTCTTTCTGATTCAAAAGCTAAGTTGAATATAGAAATGACAGTAGAGTCTGGAGTCGGGTATATTTCCTCAGATGAGCGAAAGATGAGCGAAATCGGGGTCTTGCCAGTTGATGCAATCTTCTCCCCGGTAATGAGTGTTAACTATACAGTTGATCAAACCAGAGTGGGGAGAAAAACTGATTTTGATAAACTGACTTTAGATGTGATTACCGATGGTACAGTCTCGCCTCTTGAAGCAGTACAAAAAGCCGCCCAGATTTTATCTAAGCAATTTAAACAGATTTATGAACCGGAAGAGATAGAAGCAAGCGAAACATCTGCCACTCCTTCTTTTATCACTGATGATGTACTCAAGGCGTCGGTAGAGGAATTAGACTTGCCAGTAAGGATTACTAATGCTCTTAAGGCGATCGAAGTTGATACAATCGGCAAATTAACTACTGTCTCCCCGGCTCAGCTTATGAAAGCTAAAAATTTAGGAGCAAAATCTTTAAATTTGATTTCAGAAAAACTATCAGAGAGGGGGCTTACCTTAAGTGAGGCATAGGGTTTATGGTAAACACCTTGGAAGAGATAAGGATCAACGCAGCGCACTCTTTAAATCATTAGTGCGTTCCCTCATTCTGGAAGAAAGCATTAAAACCACCCAGCCGAAAGCTAAAGCAGTTAAAGGATTAGTTGATAAAATAATCAACCAGGCAAAATCACAAACTTCAAAAAGATTAGTTTCTCAATTTCTTATTCAGAAATCAGCTGCAGAAAAATTGATGAAAGAAATTTTACCGAGAGTAAAATCAAGAACTTCAGGATATACCTCTTTGGTGAAACTTGGCCCGCGTTTAGGAGA
>JACPKO010000071.1 GCA_016186985.1 Candidatus Daviesbacteria bacterium | reverse complement strand
ATAGAAGAAAAACGCAGGCTTTTAGGACCCATTGAAACACCAAGCATTTCTGCTCCTAAATCAACGGGAACACCTATCAAAGTAACGCCAGTTTTATGCATTTGTGTGATATATTATTGAAAAATGCTGTCCTCTGCAACAACGGATTTAAGGATACTTGTTGTTAGTAATGTCATTATTTCGTCAAGGCAAAGAAGATATAATTGAATGGTGCCAAACTCTATATTTAAAATCTTCAAACAGACTTTCAATAAATCAACTCAAAAAGCTGCTGAAGCCGCTTACAAAGAGATAAATAAATTACACAAGGAATTTACTGATCCGGATTTAAGAGACTACAAATCTTTTGGCCGGCTTATTGATGGAGCGGCAGTAGAAGCCATGCAGAAAATTTTTGAAACCCAGCCGCATTTTTCGATCGAGATAAAAGGCAGCGAGGGAAGAAAAGACACAAAAAGGGACGGGATTAAAAGCCCGGATTTATATGGATCATATGGCCCGGGTAACGGAATGCGGGTAGAAATTGTTAATGACGCTGTTGAAGGTACTGCTTTTGCCTCAAGAAACATTCCCGGTTCAACTTCAGTACTCGCAGCCTGTTTAAACCAAAAAAACGGTTTACTGCCAACAGGAAATTTTGATTATATGAGTAAGCTTTTCGGGCCTCCGCAACTTAAAAATAAGATTTCACTTGAATTATCCCCTGCTGAAAATTATAAAATCGCTTTACATGAATTAAAAATTAAACCTGAAGATCTTGCAGTTGTAATTTTAGACAGGCCGAGGAACCAATTTGAAATTGATTCCGCCCATGACTTAAATTTAACAGTAATCCTGATCCCAGGAGGTGATTTAACACCCTCGCTCCTTGCAACCCAAGACCTTAAAGTTTTTGAAGAAATTAAAAGCAAAAAAATACCAAGCCATATTAAAGCAATGCTCGTTATCGGCAGTGGGGGCTGGGAGGAAGGGATTATTTCCGCCTCTGCTGCAAAAGCTGCAGGAGGTCACGCCCAGGGCAGAATTTATTCTGAGGATAAGGAAATCTCGGAACAGGCAAAAATTATGGATATTGACGATTTGGTTCCGGCACATCCTGATTCAATTTTAGTAAGCGCAACTCCTATAACCGAAGACGAATGGTTTGGAGCAAAAAGTATCAATCAGACAATTTCAATAACCCATAAAGGTTTGGAAATAATGAACTACCCCGCAGCAGAGCTGACGGGGTATCCTTCGGAAAGTTCTTCTGTGAACCATTTATCCTTCCACAAAGCCGCGAGGCACTCTGGTTCAAGAATAGAGTCAGATTAATGTCTGGAAAAATAAAAAAAACTCTTGCATAATAGCTACATGAGTTTAGCTGCTATGGCTAAGTTATTATCTTCACCTCCGGGAGTAATTGTTGCAGCTGATGAATCACCCTCCACAATGAAATCCCGATTTGAAAAAATCGGGATTGAAGATTCTTTTGAAATGCGCGCTAAATGGAGGGGACTAATCGCCAGTGCACCTATCGCACAGGCCGCATAATCATTATTGTAAAAATTGACGGTGGTTTAGCTGATTTTAATGATAAAGGTGAACAAACAACAAAGTATGCCGAAAATCTGTCTGAATTATTACAGATATGGAAATCGCTCGGCGCTGCCGCAACAAAATTTAGAAGCGTTTTTAAAATTTCAGAAACTACACCATCTGATGAATTAATATCTGCAAATGCAAAAGTTCAAGCATCTTTGGCTAAAATGACTCAAGACGCCGGAATGGTTCCTATGATTGAACCTGAAGTATTACGACTGGGTAACCATTCGTTGCAAAAAGATGAAGAGGTCACAAGTAAAGTTCTACATCTATTTTAAAACCCAATATGATCACTCCGGGTGAAGCGTCAACAGAACAACCAACTCTTGATAAAGTTGCCCGAGCCACACTTGAGGTTTTAGAAAATCATGCGCCAAAAGAACTTGCCGGTATTAACTTTTTATCAGGAGGAATTAGTGATGAATTATCTGAACAATATTTAAACAGAATTTGTCAGCTGGCCAAGGAGAAGGGCCAAGAAAACATCAGCGCCTCATTCGGCCGGGCGATTGTTGGCACTCCACTTAAAATCTGGTCTGGAAAAGACGGGAATAGAAAAGCGGCTCAGGATGCATTAGTAGAGAGGGTTAAAAAATCCAGCCTGGCAAGAACCGGCCAGCTTAAATCTTAAAAATATCCCAAAAGTTTAGTTGTTGAATATTCGGAAATCTTTTTAAGTACTACTTTTACAATTCCGCCAGCTTTTTTTGCCTGCAGTCTTTTCTCTGCCATGTTTATATCGCCTTCTGTCACAGCAATCACAGCAGGTAAAATATTTTCTACTAACTTATTATAGTCTGGGGTCCTAAAAATTTTTGGTAACAAAACTACAAAATCAACAAATTCAATGGCGGATAGTATTTTTGCCCTGGTTTTTTGATTATTAAACGGCCTGTTTTCCCCTTTTAATTTTTTAATTGCTGCATCAGGCTCTAAAAGCAAAATTAATTTATCTCCGGATTTTTTAGCTTTTTCTATAAAAGTGACATGGCCAATATGGAGGATATCAAAACACCCGCCCGCCAGGACTATTTTCTTTCCGTCGGCCCTTAACCTTTTTGCTATTTTAGCTATTTTAGCGATTGAAACAATCTTTTCCATTGTTGCAACTTAGGCCGCGTTCATTAATAAGCTGAACGCTGCACAAAGGGCCGTAACCGCAAATCCCTATGAAGTTATTTGCGGACGAGCCCTTAGCTTTTTTTGGTTTTAGATTTAAGCTTAGGTTTAAGTTTAGCTATTTTTTTGTTTGCACCTTCCAGTTTGTTTCTAACAGTTTTTGCTTCTCTGGAAACTATGTCCAAAACGTCAAAACCCTGCTTTTTCAAACCATCCAAAGCTTCTTCCAGTTTCTTGCGATTTTTTTTATCAGATAAAATTATCGCCCCTGCCCCAACTGCCGCTCCGACTGCTGCTCCGGCTAAGCTTGCAATCATTGCATTAACACCTTTTTTTTCTGTTGCATTATCTTTTGCCATTTTTATTCACCCCCTATCGGATTCACCGCTTGCCCCGCCAAGGCAAGGACAAGAGTAAAACTATCATGAGGATACTGGTATAATATCTCGATGTCAACTTTGGAAACTGCGACTTTTGCTGGCGGTTGTTTCTGGTGTTTTGAAGCTATTTTTAAAAGACTTAAGGGCGTTGAGGAGGTTACATCAGGATATTCTGGAGGCAGAATTGATAACCCCAGCTACGAGGAGGTTTCCTCAGGAAACACAGGACATGCTGAAGCAGTACAGCTTAAGTTTAGCCCTCATATCATTTCTTATGAGCAATTGGTTGAAATTTTTTTCAGGCTTCATGACCCTACAACTTTAAACCGGCAGGGGCAGGATTTTGGGAAGCAGTACCGCTCGGTTATTTTCTATCATTCTGAAAAACAAAGGGAAATTGCGGAAAAAGTAATGGGGCAGTTTGAATCTGATAATATTTACGATGGTCTGATTGTGACGGAAATTGTTCCTTTTTCAAAATTCTATAAAGCAGAAGATTACCACCAGGACTATTATAAAAACAATCGTAATACTAATTCTTATTGCCGGATAGTTATTGACCCAAAGATACAAAAATTATACAGAGACTTCAAAGATCAAGTTAAAGAGGATGAACCTTAAACCGCTGGCTGTTTATTTAATCGCTATATTTACTTTGTCTATATTTTTGTATTTGTTTTTAAAAAATTACTCCTCAACAAATTATTCAAAAGCAAAAAAAGAGGAACTTTTATCCGCCCCTTCAAAATTCAAATTAAATACAGGTGACCCTTGTATGCACTCTGTTTATGGAGATCCCGCTGGAGTGCAGGAGAATTATATTAAAATAAATCTTCATTGTTCCAAGTCAAACAGCTCAACAAATACCCTTGCTCTTGAAGGCATTAGTCCTGATACCTATTCAGGTGCACTTTATTTACTTGCGAATGTAAACGTTTTTGAAGCAGGTGTTATCCCCGAAAGGATTGACAAGCTTGGCAATCTTATTTCAGACAACAACCAGTGGCGCTGTTTTATCGGTCAAAACCGGGAGATCAAAAACTTTAATGAAAAATTAAAACAGAAAGATACAATTAATTGTTTTTACGAATTTTCCTTTGAAGATGTAAAAAAATATTATGAAAATAACTAGGTTTTTTCCAATTGTCTTTTTGATAACTATCGTATTGGTAAGTTTTTATCTGCGCAGTATAAATTTATCCAAAATTCCATATCCCGGAGAATCAATGGATGAATACAGTTTTGCCTGGGTGGGACTAAGTTTAATACGTACCGGGATCCCAATTGGAATTTCAGGAATCACCGGGTACAAAAATACTGACTTTAGGTATATCAATGTTGACCAAGTCTTTCGGGGTAGCGCCAAAGGAAATCCTTTTGCAATAAATTCGCCGTGGTTTGATCACCCTCCCCTGCTGGGACTTGTTGCCGGGGGGTTTGCTTATTTAATGGGAGGCAGGGTTTTTGAAGATACGCAGGTAAATTTTATAAGGAAACCTATGTTTTTCTTCGGGGTAATTTCCGTTTGTTTGTTGTTCTATTACACAAAAAAAGTTTTTGGTATAAAAGAAGCCATCATCGCTTCTGCGATTTATGCCACTTCTCCGCTTGCCATTATAAGCAGCCGGATGGTTCAAGCCGAAAATTTGTTGATACCTTTATTTTTAGCAAGCCTAACGGCTACATATTTATATTTACAAAAACAACAGGGTGCTCTTTTATATGCCGCAGGAATACTCGCCGGCATTTCACTTCTCGTAAAATTATCCGGTCTGGCAATTGTATTAAGCTGCACTTTTTTAATTTTATACTTCTATCCTGGAGGAATTAAAAAAGCCGTACCATCAGTATTAATTTTTGCGGTTGTTTCTTTAGCGTTCTTGATTTTTTTCATAAGTTATGGCGCAGCTTTTGATTTCGGGCAATTCTTATCAATCTTTACCTCAAACAGCAACCGTATTTATTCAATCGGACCATTGGCTTTTTTTGATCTAATGACCGCTACAAAAATAACTGCTTCACGCTACTTAACAGATGGTTTTGTTTTAGCTGGATGGTTTTCTTCCTTTCTTCTTTTTGTACTACCTTCAGAAAAAAAGAAACATGAAATGTATATTTTGATTCCTCTTGTTTGTTATCTGGTTATATTCTTACTGTTCGGGAGCGAGCCTTATGGATGGTACCGGTTTCCTTTTATCCCTTTTCTTTTTGCAGCCATCGCCAGAATTTTAATGCTTTCTTTAAGAAACCCCGATTTATTTTTACCCGCTTTTTTAATTTTACTAATACCTGCAGGTGTCAGCCTTTCTAAAATTATCAGTATCGAAAAATTCCAGGAATTGGCTGGAATCTGGAGGTGGGGTTTGGCAGGACTACTGTTCATTTATTTGTTTTCTTACGCGAAACCCAAATCCAAAATGGTTAAAATTCTGATACCCGTAACATTGATCTGCCTATTCGTTTTATCTATATATTTGAATCTGGAATACTTTAGGAAAATAACTCCGCAGTATTGGCAAAATGCAACTTGAATTGGTACTACCAAACAGGTGGTATCGGTAATACTACCTGATCTGGGTTATTTAAAACTTTTTCCATAAATTGGTCATTACCATCCATATAAAAGATGCATTCATTTTCAGAGTCTGCATAAAAT
>JACPKO010000006.1 GCA_016186985.1 Candidatus Daviesbacteria bacterium | reverse complement strand
TTTATAGACGATTCTGTAAACACTAACATGGTAGGAATACTTATGTTTTAATTCATCTTCAAGGGGATTTCCAATTAACGGATCTTCTCTAATATCGCCAAAAATTTCTTTTAATGACTCAATATGATGTTGTCTTGTGATCAGTTTGAGATTTTTTATAGCCCTTGGAGCAATAATTAATTTAAACATTAGTCTTCCCAACCAAGATCTTTTTTAACCTGCTCCCAAGGAATTCCTTTACCTTGCTTAATCTCTTCTTCAGCCTCCTTGATCTCTTTCATCAATTTTTTATCTGACATAATCTCCAAAGTCTCCCTTAAAGATTCATATTCATCAATAGATAATAAAATAGCAGCGGGCGAACCTTTAACCGTGATTATATATTCATCCAGTTTTTTCTTAGCATTCTCTACTAATGTAGGCAAAGTATTCCTAGCTTCAGTAATTGGAAGTGTTCTGGTCATGAATCAATAATACAGAATTATGTACAGAAAGGCAATATATCGATTTTAGCATTCTTTTAGAGCATTTTCATTTAGCTTGACAACTCCGAGTTGGAAGTGGATTGACAAGTCAGGATATTTGATTATTTATGCGTACACCAAGATGGAAAGTTATTTTACATATCGAACAACCGCACTGACCAGAGGATGAGTATTAATTTGCTCGCCTCTTAAAACTTGAGTTGAAATTAGATCACGATCATCAGGGTTAACTTCATACTCCAATAATTTTATGGCTGGACCCTCGGATTCTACTTTTGCAAGCAACATATATCCTGGAACCCTACCATTTTTGCATACCAGAGGAATTTCAATTTCAGAATTTAAAGGTTGAGGATTTAAATAGTGAGTCCTTCTTCGCCCCCCATGTTAGATGTGTTTCCACCCTTGTTACTTCATGAATTGACGCCATATTTAGCTTTCCACTCTACCTGTAAAGCCTGAGGAGGCAACTACCTTTTGGGTAATATTTGAAGGAACCGGTTCGTAATGGGACGGTTCAATGTAAGCTGTTGCCCGGCCCTGGGACATAGAACGGATGGCTGTAATATAGCCGCCGAGTTCTGCTAAGGGAACTAATGCATTAATGATTGAGGCGTTACCCCGCTTTTCCGTACCTAAAATTTGCGCGCGTTTACTAGACAGGTCCCCAATCAAATCCCCCATAAAATCTTCAGGCGAGGAAACTTCAATTTTCATAATAGGCTCAAGAAGAATCAATCCGGCTTTGGCTGCAGCATCAGATAATCCCAAGGAACCGGCAATCTTAAAGGCAATTTCCGAAGAATCGACATCATGGAAGGATCCGTCATAAACTGTAACCTTTATATCTGTCACCGGAAATCCTGCTAAAATCCCCGTATCTTCTTTTTCAATAACACCCTTTTCAATAGGCGGAATAAATTCTCTTGGAATTGCACCACCAACAATTTCTGAAACAAACTCCCTCCCCTGTCCACGTTCGAGTGGTTCAATCCTAAGCAAACAGTGGCCGTATTGACCTCGCCCTCCAGTCTGGCGGATATATTTTCCTTCTCCTGTCGCGGTTTGGGTTATAGTTTCTTTATAAGCAACTTGTGGTTCTCCGACGTTTGCGTCAACTTTAAATTCGCGCTTCATGCGGTCCACAATAATTTCAAGGTGCAGCTCGCCCATTCCTGAAATAATCGTTTGTCCTGTTTCAGGGTTTGACTTAACCCTAAATGTAGGATCTTCCTCAGCAAGTCTTTGCAGGGCCAAACCTAATTTTTCCTGATCTGATTTTGTTTTAGGTTCGATCGCAAGCGAGATAACAGGTTCTGCAAAGTTAATTGACTCAAGCACCAAAGGGTTATTCTCATCCACTAAAGAATCCCCGGTTACCGCGTCTTTAAGTCCAACAACTGCTACGATCTCCCCTGCGTATGCTTCATCTATCTCCTCCCTATCGTTAGCATGCATTAAAAGTACACGGCCAACACGTTCCCTGACTTGTTTAGTAGAATTATAAATCGTAGATCCGGCTTTTAGGGTTCCGGCATAAACACGGACGTAAGTTAAACGGCCGACATGAGGGTCAATCTGGATTTTGAATGCCAGCGCTGCCAGCGGTGCTTCTTTGTTGTTTGTTCTTTCTTCCTGCTCACCGGTCTTAGGATTTATTCCTTTTACAAAAGGAATATCCAAAGGTGAGGGTAGATATTCCATCACAGCATCGAGCATTGGCTGGACGCCTTTGTTGCGAAGTGATGATCCTGCCAAACACGGGACAATTTTTTTTGTAATAACTGCTTGTCGCAGGGCAGCTTTAAGTTCATTAACTGAAATTTCTTCCCCGTTTAAAAACTTCTCCAAAAGGGGCTCATCTGTTGCGCAAATTTCTTCCACCAGTTTTTCCCTGTGTTTTTTAACTTCTTCTACCATATCAACAGGAATCTCGCGTTCTTCAAACTTCGCACCGGTCTCATCTCCAAGCCAGACATAAGCTTTCTCGGTTAAAAGATCCGCAATCCCTTTAAAATCATTCTCCGCACCAAGGGGCAGGTTGTAAGGGAGGGCATTGGCTCCTAACCGGTCGCGGGCGGATTGAATTGTGCCTAAAAAGTCCGCACCCAAAACATCCATTTTGTTGGAAAAAGCAATTAAAGGCACTCCGTATTTATCAGCCTGTCTCCAAACTGTTTCAGTCTGTGATTGAACTCCTGAGGCAGAATCTAAAACAATCACCCCTCCGTCAAGTACGCGCAGTGAGCGTTCGACTTCAACTGTAAAGTCAACATGCCCGGGAGTATCAATCAAGTTAATCCGAAATTCCTGGCCTTCGAAGGGTCCTGATTTAGGAGTCCAAAAAGTTGTAACAGCTGCGGATACGATCGTAATACCACGTTCGCGCTCCTGATCCATCCAGTCAGTTGTGGTTGTACCTTCATCAATATCCCCGATTTTATAGGTGCGCCCTGTATAAAAAAGGATACGCTCTGTGGTTGTAGTTTTACCTGCGTCAATATGAGCGATAATTCCTATATTTCTGATCCTATCTAAAGGAAAATCCCTTTTTGTTTTTTGAGTCACTGCCATAATGAATATAGTCTCCCAAAGGTGATAGTTTACATTGAATAGAGCTTAAATACAAGGCTAAGACGGCGGAGTTGTCCGTGTTTCTTCTGCCGAATCCCCTTCCAGATCCTTGATTATTTTTTTAGTTTCGCCGATACGGGCAGAAAGAACCTCACCCTGCTCGGTTAACATCTGGTAAGCAGCGTTTTCCCGTAAATCCCCCATCTGAGCTGCTTCTCCCCGCTGTTGCATAACGGATTCATACTCTTTTTCCAAAGCAGCCAGCTTATCAGTCCACATCTTAATCTTCTGTTGTTTCAGCATATCGCTCATAAAAACACAAAAACCCCCTGTTTATTTTATGGGGGATTTGATGGTTACATCTTAGTTGGGATTTGCTAAAAAGTCAATTAGACTCTAGAATTGCAAAATGGAATTCGAGATCATTGAACAAACTTATCCGGAACAATTCAGGCATAACTTAACGAAAGAACTAACCCAACATTTGGAAAAGCGCGATAGTGTCGTGTTTATCGGAATGCGCCGGGTAGGAATTTCAAACTTTCTAAGATTTTTTCTTTACCATAAAAAAGTTCGCAGCCGGTTTACCGGTAAATTCAGATACTTATTTATTCCTGTTGATTTAAACGATTTAATCGAGCGGACCATCTCTTCCTTTTGGGTATTAACCTTAAAAAGGATTTTGGACTGCGTAGAAACTTCAGATTTTAATCCGAAAACCGGAAAATATATCGAGAATTTGTTCCTTGATGGAATACAATCCAAAAACAACTTCATCCTGGTCGAGAACATTAAAAAATCTTTAAACAAGATTATTGGTGAAGGTGTTTATCCGACAATATTTTTTCTACGTTTTGACCGTATTTCTGAAGCCGCCTCTGCTGATTTTTTTGCAAATCTAGAGGGAATCCAAAGCGCTACATACAACAAGTTAAGTTTTGTTTTTACAACCTCGAGAGGCTTAAATTCAGTCTCTCCAAAAGTTTTTTCTCATACTTCTTTGTCCCTGGCTCAATCGCAAATCTTTCTAAAACCTGCCGGTGAAACTGATTCTAAAATTGTTTGCGATGCATACCTGAATAGATATAATTTACAAATTCCTATCAGTATGGAAAGCGAACTAATTAAATTGACCGGAGGATATATTCAATATCTCCAGCTTGCTTTAATTTCGCTGAATGAACCCGAAGTTGATATAAAGAAAATTAAAGATTTATCAGAGTTCCTAAGCAATGATGAACGGATTAAGCTCCAATCGGAGGAACTTTTGGAAGAATTAACCGGAGGCGAACAACGAACCCTGCTAAAAGTATTAAACCATCAGAGTTTAAGTAAGGACGAGCTTAAGGAAAGCAGATATCTGCTGGATTCCGGATTTATTTTTTCTTCTAAAGGTGGCTTCCGGATTTTTAGTCCGATTTTTGAAAATTTTCTAAAAAGCAAAATCTCAAAAGGGGAGGGGAGTAACGGAAAAATTGAACTTTCTAAAAAAGAGCATTTACTTTTCTCTTTCTTGAAAGAAAACTTAGGGGAAGTTTGCGAAAGGGAAGCCATAATCGAAGCTGTCTGGCCGGAGGAGGAAGCACTAGGGGTTTCCGACTGGGCAATTGACCGGCTTGTTGCACGCTTAAGGAAAAAGATAAAAGAAGAGGGGGAGTATGAAATAGTTACAATTAAAACAAGGGGATTTAAACTGATAAAAAATTAATCCATCCAGTTTCTACCATCCCTCAGCCTATCGGCCCCTGCTATAAGTGGACACCCGTGTGTACCATCGGTTAAGCCATGGTAATGATCAATTACATTACCTCTCTCATAAGCAGGATATCTATCATTAAAATTTACATAACCAGGCGAGCTCTTTCCTGGATGCTCGTCTATTAATTCAATTACCACCCCACTGGAATTTTTTAAAACTCTATGAAAACGGGCTGTTCTTGAAATACCTAGACTTCGTCTAAGTTCAGTTCTTGACATTGCCTCTATTCGTCTACTCATAATTAGTTAATATAATAACTATAAGTTGATAGTAAAGTCAACTTTTGGATATGTTGCTCAGCAAAATAGTCCCATAATTGTTTTTTGAACTCCTGAAGCTTATAATCCAACATATGTTGAATCGTGAATTTATTATCGTTCATGGCTCTTCTAATCCAGAGCTCGCGAGAAAAGTAGGTGCTTCAATGCAGCCGCCTGTAGAGGTATATAATGGCATTGATAGAAGATTTCCAAACGGCGAAACTCGTGTTCAAATTCCGGTCAACGTATGTAAAAGGTCAGTTTATATATTACAACCGACCTGTCCGCCCTATGTTGATCGCGCACACTCAGAGCTTACTATGCTGCTTGACGCTGCAAGAAGAGCTTCTGCCAGCGAAATTGTGGCTGTAGTACCTGATTTTGGATATGGCCGCCAGGATAGAAAAGATAGGCCCAGAACGGCTATTACGGCAGCACTGCGAGCGAGAGAAATTCAAGCAGCAGGCGCAACTAAGATTATGACTATTGATCCTCACTCCGAATCAATAGAAGCCACAACTACTATTCCCTGGGATAAGTTTTATGGGAGTTATGCTTTGGTTCCGGCTATTAGGCGACTCAGTCTGCAAAACCCTGTGGTGATCAGTCCGGATTTAGGCGGTTTAAGAAGAGCTGTGGAATATAGCGAGAAGCTAGGTCTAGGAGAGGATGTTGCTGTTATCTATAAAAGAAGAAGCCCGGAAACAGGAAAACCTAAAGCAATAAGATTGATTGGTGATGTGGAAGACCGCGACGTACTCATAGTTGATGATATCGGAGATACGTTTGGAACTCTGATAACAGCTGCTGATTTTGCAAAGCGGAATGGAGCGCGGGATATCTATGCCGTTATAACTCATGGTTATTTTTCGGGTTCTGCCTATGACCGCCTTGAGAGAAGTACTATAAAATTAGTGTTATGTACGGATACAGTTCCTCTTAGACCTAAAGTTGCTGCAAGCTCCAAGGTGGAGATAGTGTCAGTTGCCGAATTATTAGCCAGAGCAATTGAATATAATATAGCGGGTAAGTCAATTAGTGCCGATTTGATTCATTAAACCTCTCAAAATCCATTGTTATAATTAAAACAAGAGGGTTTAAATTGATTTCTATCTAGTGCCTCTTTGAATATGCCCTACCTGAATTTTACTTACACAGTCTTCCGGTATATCCCTTACCCATACATTCCTACCTGTCCTTAAGGCTAGAACTTTAGCATCTTGGCCTTTGGCTCTCATCTCTGAAACCTTTCTTTCCAACTCCCCTCGCCATTGAGAAGAAATATATGGGCCATCTATAAGAATGTGTCTCCTCTCAAAGACTACTTTTCCATCCCTGGTTTCTCCCCTCCCAAGCACAAAAAGACCAATATACACTCCTCTTTGGTTAACATGTTTTATTTCCATAAAAATTAGAAGCTAAATTTTAACACTATCCGATAGTTCAATCAAATAAGGTCAGACTATTTTGTAATGTTGAAGGAGGCAGGGGTAACATCAAACCAATTTCTTTTGAAAGACTCGCATGAATCATTAGGATGGATTTCAACTACATACTTATCCCCTTTAACTAAGAAGTAAAAAATCCTATTTTTGGTGCTGCCGTCGCCGTCATTGCAAATTTCCGTTTGCGTCATTGTTTTAGTAAGTTTCACAGAATCACGACCATTTATTTTAAGATACTCGTATTTTGGGCCTAGTTCGTCACCTCTTAACAACCCTTCCCTTTTTATTACCTCATCCAGGCTTGAGTTTGAGGGATTTTCGAAAATTTGCAATACCATTCTGGCTACGTTTCCAGTGCCTTTTTGATATTCCAAAAATTGGGCAAAATTGGCATCAGAAGCTGAATTATTTAACATAAGCGAATTGGCAAACTTAAAGGAAAATCCCCGTTTATTATCAGTATAAACTTTGCTGTCCGCCTCCTGTCTTATTTCGACATCGGCTTCTGGGATTGCCGGAACTGAAGTACTCTGTGATTTTGGAAGGAACGAGCGCTGCTCAAAAGGATTTATTGAAGGACTAATTGGGGCAGCTACTTCAGAATCTGTGGCAATATCCTCAATAGGGGATGGGGAAGGCTCCTGATTATTATTTGTTTGAGAAAATTTGCCCAGATAAAAACTGAATGCTGATAAAACAACTACAACCAGAATGATTGCGAGTATGGCTTTACCTTGAGAATTAGGTATAAATTTAAACATTTACCAGCGGAAATGAGAAAAGGCCTTGTTGGCTTCTGCTTGTCTTAACGTGTCTTCTTTCTTCTTTGCCGCATACCCTTTACCCTCTGCTGCATCCATTAATTCTTGGGCCAGCTTTAAGTGGAAACCATGAAACTCCTT
>JACPKO010000086.1 GCA_016186985.1 Candidatus Daviesbacteria bacterium | reverse complement strand
GGAAGATGTTTGATAAATTTGTTTAAAGTTCATCCCGTTAGAAGCAGATCGCGATCTTTCGGTACTTTTATCTTTTATGTCTTGTGTTACTTTCATAGTTTATTTAGTCTCCGTGAAGTGCGATATGCGATCGCGGCTTCTGACGGGATCATTTAAACAATAAAACAGCGCTCACTCCTTCTTCAATCGGTTCAAAAACGGGCTTAATGCCAATAGAGGCAAAGTAATCGTCGGCAGCTTTTCTGGCGCCTTTCCAGTAACCGTAATCGTCAAGAATCAATACGCCTCCTTTAACAAGCCGTGGATATAATACCTCCAGCTCTATTTTTGTTGACTCATACCAGTCGGTATCGAGCCTGAGCAGAGATATTTTTTCCGGGACTTTTTCTTTAAGAGTAACTGCGACATCACCCTTGCGGTAGTGTAAAAATTCTTTAGGATAACCTGTAAGACTTAAATTTTGTTGCACCTCCTCGAGGCTACAAATGCACATTTTGCCGGGGTTTTTTAATATTCTGGAAGCTGGTACCCCTCTGTGATTGACATCAAATTCTCCCTGGGGGGTCATGCCTTCAAAAGTATCATAAAGATAGATATGAACTATTTTGTTATAGTTAAGCTGAGTTAGTGCTATATTCATTATGCTTCCGCCTTTAAAAACTCCGCATTCTACGTATGCTCCCTCAATGTTATTTTCATTGATGTAAATGATGGATCCATGCAATTTCTCCATGCGTTTTAGGAAGATGTTTGATAAATTTGTTTAAAGTTCATCCCGTTAGAAGCAGATCGCGATCTTTCGGTACTTTTATCTTTTATGTCTTGTGTTACTTTCATAGTTTATTTAGTCTCCGTGAAGTGCGATATGCGATCGCGGCTTCTAACGGGATTCATTCAAACCTTTTGACTATATCTTCTGCCTTTCCCCAGTAAGGGATGTCGTAAGCGCGTAAAATACCCATTCCTTTACGGTGGGTGCGGGCCAGGCGATCTATACCAAATTCATGATCTATAGCTATAATTGATACCTCGGTTGAAAACCAGATTGATTTACGGCGGGTTACGCCAAGCTTGTCTTCTATATTGTTCCTGCCAAGCTCACCCGTAAGTCCTCCCGGAGTACCATTAGGGTGCTTTGCAAATCTTTCCTCTAAGGCCTCGATTGTAAGCTTGCGGGGTGCAACCAGAGTTGAATTTTTGATTCTATTCTTCCAGAAATAGGTAGGATGTTTACTCCATCTGAATACTCCAAATTTATTCATATTGTAGGCGAATGCATCAGGCGGGGGACAGTATTCAAAATGTTCTTTTGGATATAAAGTATCGTCTTCAGCAACAGCTATGTAATCCGTTGCTGCCGCCTTTGCCCCCTTGAGCAACTGGAAATAAATGTTTGATATTCCATAGTCCTCAGTCTGGAGCAAATTTATTCCCCAATCCAATGGTTCTCTTGAAATAGTGATAATAGGCGCACTGCCTGCTGCTTCTAAAAGTTTTTGCTTATGAAACTCAGCCCATTTTTTAGGGACTTTATTCGCAGTAAGCATGATAATTGTAATACCGCTAGCCATATTGTCTATTTAATACCATGCCGGTTAAATATTTTGATCAATCTATCAGACATCAGCGGAATTTTCAATGAGTTTTTACCATACATAAACATATTCAACGCGGTATCAGGCATTCGTGCGTCCTTAGGATCGGATGGGCGGAAATGAAGAACTTTGATAGGTTTTGCGGCTTCGTTGTAAACAGTTCCAAGGCATCGTTTCATAATGCTGTAAGTAACATTTAATCTCTTATACCGTTTGTTATCTATAGAATTATTTTTAATAAGTTTCGTTAGAGTTTTTTCGTTATTACGGCTCGAATGAGGTTTAGCCCTGCTAGTGGTGTCCAAAAGTTCGAGAATATCCCTTGCATCACTCTTAAAGAAAAAACTGCCGAATTGCCACTCAGGCTTATAAAAATAATGAACAAGACCTAGATCAAAGTTTTTAAGCCCCAGATCGTTTTCATTAATTTTATTAAGCTCATAGGCGTCAAAATCATGGCACCAGTAGATCTCTTCAGGCTGGATTATGCCTTGATTTAGCAGATAGACTATCACCGGAAGTTTACTTGCGTTTATATCAAAATCATAGTATATATCTCCTTTTATCACAAAAGATCTCACACTATTATATTCATATTCAAAATCAGTTACTAATAATATATCTTCTTTTTTCCATCCCAAGTCAAAGCTGTTATCAATTTGAATCCTGGCGAGAACCGAGTCTTCTTTGCCAAATTTTTTATTTGGCCCCGTATATATAAGTAAGTTTTTCATCCCGTTAGAGTTAGGAAACGTTTTAATCTGTTTTTTAGATAACGTTTACCCATGCCTGATTTTAAATATTTTTCTCTTGACTTTGCGTCTTCTTCGTTAAGACACGCTTCATAATATATTAGCTTCCATGGACCCCTTGAGCTTGTCCAAGTTGATTGGCCCTGATTATGTTGATTAAAGCGTTTCCGCAGGTCATTAGTACTTCCTGTATACTTATAACCGCTTTTTTGGCTCTCGATGACGTAAGTATAATACATATGGTTATTATCTCTAACGGGATCATCTGATTCTGTGAAATCTAAATATTTTCAGCAGTCTATCTGTTATAAATTGAATATGCAGACTATTTTCCCCTTTAAAGAAATAAAAAGCTCTTTGCGGATATCTCCGGCCAACTGCTCCTAATGGATGGAAATGAATTACTCTTATGGGTTTTAGTGCAAGAGCGTACATTGTTTTAAGATTACGGGGGGTAAAATTAAAGGATTTATTTATCTTTTTAACTCTTTTATTTATTTCCTCATTAGTTCTTGTTAAGTGAGTTAATGCTCTTTCCTCGTCAATATTGTTTTTGTACATAACATCTCTTATATTTACGAAAATATCTCTTGAGCTTATTTTAAAGTATATGACACCGGTGCTCCACCGGTCATTTCTGCCATAATCTGTCAGCGCCATATCAAATGTTCCGAGATCTATCTTAAGTTCTGGAATGGAACAAACTTGAAATGCATCCAAATCATGAAACCAATATATTTCATCACTCTTTATCATTCCATTTTCAAATAGCTTAAGTAGGGCATTGATTTTAGATGCCTGAGGCTTTCTTTCAAAAAAGGCTACATCATCTAAAACTTCCGCCCTTATGCCTGCATATTCGTAATTAAAATTAGTTACGAGCATAATATCTTCCTTTCGCCAACCCAGCTGCAGACTATTTTCAATCTGAATTTTAACTGAGACTCCGGCATCATTTATTAAGTCAGGACGCGGATTATTGAATGATTTAGAAGGACTTATGAATATAAGTAAATTTTTCACTAAAGTATAGGTAAATAATCTTTTGGTCTTTTAAAGGGTAAGTCATTTACCGAGTTCGGTTTGACATCGCTTTTAGTTCTTTTTGCCAGATCGAACATAGTTTTTCTTCCAGTCCCGACGTAAACGATCTCTGATTTACCATTCCACTGTTTAATTTTTTTTGCAATCATACGGGCAATTACATCCACATAGTCTCCTTGTGTCATCTGGTCGGCAAAAGCGTACTCAAAAGCCCAGGGACTTGGTTTAAACAGGGTTCTGATGATCAGGTAATTTTTAGCCAAGTTTTTAACGAGAAGTTCTCCCATTAGCTTGGACTGAAAATAAACTCCTTTGCAGTTAACATGTTCCGTGGAAATAAATACAAAAGGTTTATCGCAGAAGCGAGTTAGAAGATTATAAGTTCCGAATACATTAGTTTTAAAACAAAGGAATTTTTCAGATTCAGCTTTATCTACATCCGTGTAACCGGCCATATGTATAATAAACTTAGTTTTTCTTCGAATAAAATCCCAGTCTGCAGCGGTAAATTCAGTAATATCTAACTCCTTATGCGTGGGGTAGTGGCCTTTGAAATATTTTTTAAATTCAGTCCCAAGTCTACCCGAACCTCCCGTAATTAAGTATCTCATGATATTATTTGATCCCATGGTGATTGAAAATCGCGATTAATCTCTTATCAATTAAGGGTTTATTTAATCCGTTTTTTCCATTTACAAAAACATCCCAAGTCCATACCCAGTAATAGCTTGGTTTTGGATACACAACTTGATATTTCGGATGAAAATGAACAACTCTCAGCGGTTTTTTTGCCTTCTTATAATTGGATTCGACATACCGCATTCCAAAATCGTAGGTTATGTTTAGCCTTTTGCATCTTTTATTAATAGCCGCGTCCTTTGTTAATTCTACCATGGCAGTTTCGTCCTCAATATTTTTAAAGATAATCTCTTTTGCCCTCTCAAAAATGTCTTTTGAACTTGTCTTTACAAAAAAACTACCCATACACCATCTTTCCCGCCAGCCGTAATCTGTTAATCCTGCGTCAAAATTATTAAGACCCAGCTCAGCTTCACCCATAAGGTTTAATTGATATGCATCAAAATCGTGATTCCAATATATTTTCCCTTTTTCTATAATCCCTTCCTCAATCAGAAAGGGGACTATGGCAGTTTTTATTGACCGGGGTCTCACGGCGCAGTAATGCTCGTCACCAACTACAATTGCTTTAACCCCCTTATATTCCCAGGAGAAATTCGTGACAAAGATAATGTCCCTCTTCTGCCAGCCTAAGCTAAAGCTATTATCAACCTGGATTTTAGCTAAAACACTGCATTCTTCACTAAATGTCTTTGTTTGGCTTATGTAAACTAGGAGGTTTTTTAAATTCCCCATTTGGGTTTGATTTCATTCTCGTAGTAAGAGCGCCAAACATTTAAAGAATAGGCCCAACAGGCCGCATTATTTGAGGGATTTTCTTTGGTGCCATTATTGTGGGTCCTCGGGAAATCTCTATGTTTGTGAGCATGCCAGGTATTCTTATTTACCATTAATTTGCCGCCAGCCTTCCAGGTTTTAAACACCATTTCGTGACTATCCTGATAATGCGGTCCATAACCTTCGTTCTGGAGCTCTCCAATGGTTTTATCCCACCAGCTTCGCTTCATTACCCAGCAGCTTCCCTGCATAGCCATGGATTCCTGAATTGGCTGTTTATCATCTCCCGGTGCCTCAACCCCGGAGAATTTTTTTATACCAGGGCTAACATTTACAATCTTAAGAAGCATGTGATCAACAGGTGGAATATCCATTACTTCCCATTTAACGGGATCAAGGAAATATCTTTTCGGGGTTACAATCCAATTGGGCTCACAGGTCTTGGTTAGTATAACGTCATAACCCACGCCGAATGCACAATGCTCATCTGTCCTCATTAGATATTCACCACGGGCGATGGCCACGCCGGCGTTGATAGCGCCCCTCATTCCGCGGTTTTTCCCGAGATGAAGAACTCTGACCCTTTCGTCAGAAGTTATTGGTGTTTCCGGCCAATAGCCATCTAAAACCGCAATGATTTCTATTTCCCCCTGCGCCTGAGCAAGAAGTGAATTAATAGTCTTTTCGAGTAGGGGATCCTTATAAGATGGAATTACGACCGAGAGCATATCGTAGATTATATGCGACACTCCAACTTTTTTACAAGGAGGCGTAATTATAATGGTCAAAGTTTTACATTTTAATGCGAAGAATATCAGTAAGATATATTTCAGATTAGAAGATATTAGAATAGTAGTCATATTTTAGATTCTCCCGCTTGATCCAGTTTCCGGAAAAGTTAGAGTCTCCTTTTGCGTAGCGGAAAGAACCATTGTCCGTGTCCTCTCTCATAACAAACCAGGCGCCATCTTTGTTGGTAAATCCATAAAACGTGATGACATTATCATCGATCTCGGAAATTCTATATCCGTCCGTTGGCTGACTCCGGGCCGGGTCAATCTTATTGCCAGCCAAATCTTGGAGAGAAACACTCCCGGATGCTCCCGATGGAGGAATATTTTTAAAAAACAACCCTTCAGCCTTTTTATTGAAAATCGAGAACAGGAATAGTGTAATACCTGCCCCCCCAATCAATTTCAAGAAAGCACGCTTATCTATATCAGAAATACCCACACTATTTCTTTGTATAACTGTTACATTTTCATCAGGAGGGGGGACAGGTTCGAATTCAACTTCAATCTCGTCGTTATCTGAAAACTGTTTCTTAGTTCTTAGCGGTAGTGCTTTATATGCAAAAAAGATTAATACAGGATAGAGGAGAATCGCGACAGTCAGCTGAAGGTATGTTGTGGCGGTTATAAATGCCGCTATTACGGCCAGACAGGCAACTACAAAGCTTGTATATGTTAAATAAATCTTTTGCATTAATTGATTTCCTTAATTTTTGCGAATTCTTCTGATATAAATCCGTTTAACCCATTATTGAGTTTGATTTCGTACCATCCTGAGTCCCTGGACACCATCTCGAAGGAGTCTCCGTTTCTTGCTTTATCGATTTTTCCGGATTCGGTTGAGGGCTTTTCCCTTATGCTTATAAATTTAGCTCCTTTAGTTTGTACAGCCAGGATTATTTTAAAATCATTAAGGTCGGGACCTCCTCCGCCTTCTTCAGCTGCCTGTGTCGCTTCATTGGAATCAAGATCTGTAACTCCTTCTATTAATGATTGGATAGATTCAAGCGTTACAGGTTTGGCCGAAGGTTTATTAGAAATTGACGATTCTGCGGGTTTTTCGTGCGTTACTGTTTCTGAAAGAACAGCAGCAGGAGTTGGTGCAGACTCAAAGCCTTTTGTAGAAATAAGAACATTTCCTGTTCCGACAGTAACTAAAAGCAAGAATAGTGCGGCTGAAATTGCCAGGAAGTTAGGTGCATATGAACGGGTTTCAGTTATCGGGTCTGTCTGGGTTTCATCCTGGGAAGGAGTGGCTTTTTTTTCAGGAAGTTCCTTTTTCTCCTGTTGCGGTTGGGTAATACTTTCTTTAATTGATTTTTTTCTCAGAAAGTAATCGCTTTTTAGAAAATTTTCTATCGAATCTTTATCATAAACACGCTCTCCTGCATTATTTCTTTCAGCCTTAAAAATACCTTTAGTCTCCAGTCTGCGTAAAGTAGTGGGGGATATGCCCAGCTTAATTGCTGTTTCTGATATCGAAAGAGGCTGATTAGAGTTGTATTCCTCAAGTTCCTTAAGCGAGAAGAAGCGGTTTTTGCCGTCCGGTCTTTCGGAGTGTAATATACCTGATTTATCCCATCTTCTTACTGTATCGATGGAAACACCAAGGAATTTGGCAGCTCCTGAAATAGATATTAATTTTTTTTGGTTGGGCAGACTAACACTCATAAAATCCTATGAATTGGTTATCCTCTACTTAGGTAAACCTTTTCCATTTCTCGTCTGCTAAACCAGTTTCTCTATTTTGTTATACAGTTGTCAATCATTGACAAAAGCTGTTAAAAATTGCATATTATTATATATAATTGTTTAATGTATTAAACTCTTATGGATGAATTTTACACAGTAAATCAGGCAGCTGCCGCTTTAAAAGTCCACCGGCTTACAATCAGAAGATATATAAAGGAGGGGAATCTTAAAGCTTTTCGTGCAGGAGGCAATATTCGCATTGCACTTCCTGATTTAAAGGCTTTTACTCAAAGTTTTGTTCCTAAGAATAAAAGCCATAAAGAACTGCCTGTCTTAGCTGAAGCTAATTTCTCTTTCAATGATCCTATTTTTAGGCTAAAGGCGAGGTTGGGCATGAACAGGCCTTCTGAAAAAGGCTAGGTTTGTGCATACAAAACAGTCAGGATAGAAGTTATGGCTACAACAAGCAGAAAAATATTTATAGATTCCTCAGCCCTTATAGCTTTTATTGATCGGGGGACTACAGATCATCTAAAAGCGTCAAAAGCGATAGAGGATTTAGCCAGTATAGGTTATCGCCTTTACACAAGCTCCCAGGTTATAACAGATACGTACGTTTTGCTCTTACGCAATTCCGGAAATGCTGTTGCATTAGAATTTCTTCAAACAATGCTTCAGAGCGGAATTGAGATATTATTCCCCCAGAAAGCTGATTTAATTACCGCCCACAGGATACTCAGAGTCAACAGGGATGAACAAATACCCTTAACCGAAGCTATTAACGCTACCCTGATGCAAAGAAAGGGGATTACCCAAATATTAACTCTTTCGAATTGGAATAAACTATTTGGGACAAACGTTAGCAACTTGGTAATAAATTAGTAGTATATAGTAGTATATACTAGTATATACATGTAAACATGTGGTTAACTAATGCTTACTGTCGGTAAAAAAGATCGCGCTCCGCCAACTGTTTCCCCTCTGTCTTTACAGAACGCTTTTTGTGTGCCAATATAGATATTGTAAGGGGGTGAAGTAACGTGACTTGACCATCCTGATTCTTAACTACTATCAAAATCTTTGGGCCAGTAAGCAAACTCCAAACTGGTTTGATTTAATCGATTTTAATCTTCCAGTCTGGCCTTATCTAAAAAGGCTGTAAAATCTTCGAGCCAACGTTTTTAGTTTAATTTTTTTCTGCCCGATACGGGAAGGATATTTTTGTATATGTTGAAAATGGTCTTTAAATACCCTATATCTTTCAGGGAGAGATTACAGGTGTTGTGTTAAATACCGGGATAAAAGCAGCTGGACTAAAGGAAGGTCAAAAGACTATCATTTTCGGAGAGCAGGTTGTTTCTGTTTTGGATTCACTGATTTCTGCACAAAGAGCTTTTATCAGCAAAAAGCAGAACACCATGGATTCATCGGTGGATGAATGCTTTTACCGGGAACCGGTCAGCGAACAGCTTTTTGCTGTGAAGCTGTGCTGAGAAGATACCCCGACCGTAAGGTTGGGGGAGCTTCATTCTTTAATGACTCAAGAGGAGTTTGATACTGGATCAGACTGGTTACTTTTTTCGAGTCCCAAATGAGCCTGTTCGAAAGAATAATAGTTTAATATTTTTGGACGATCGTCTAAATTCCCAAATGAGCCTGTTCGAAAGAATAATAGTTTAATATTTTTGGACGATCGTCTAAATTGATTAAACTATATTAGATACTGAAAAAGACCAAACACATATGAGACAATCAAAAGAAATTGCCACTACAAAAATGAGTTTGAATATGCTTAAATGGACTTAGAACTTAATTGTTACTATTGTTTCATTGTTATTATTGTTGCGATCAAGCAATGTAGCAATTTAGCAATGTAACAATCACTAACTGAGCTGGCTTGAAATTTTCAAGTGATAATTTATTGAAGGTTGCTCAAGATTAAAGGAATTATCTCATGCAAATATTTGGAACTTCATTTCCTGCCGGAGGCGGCAGGAACGCTGCGATAGTACTAAGGATTGTTTTAGCGACTGTTTTTGCCCTGATTGCTTTTATTTTTTCGGAAGTTGTTCCGGACATTCCTCCCTTTAACAGGATTTTTCTGCGTATGGTAGTTACTCTTTGGTTCGGTTTGATGGGGTATGGTCTATTTCCTGATCTGGCTCAAATAGTTTCCACAGCCACGATAAAGTTTGTCAATAATTTTACGAGCCGGTTGTCGCTTGAGATCACAAGCCAAATGATGCGTATTCAAAGGCCACATGGGGGACTGGGAGGGGGTTTTTCTTCTGTTTCACCGCTTGGCGGGAGTGTTTCTGTAAACCATCCGCTTATTTTAGATACTTCCGCTATAATCGACGGCCGGATTTTAGATATAGCCAAAACTCATTTTTTATCCGGGACAATCCTTGTTCCAAGCTTTATTTTAACTGAATTGCAGCAAGTTGCCGATTCTGCCGATTATTTAAAACGGTCCAGGGGAAGGAGAGGGTTTGAGATTGTTGACGAGTTAAAAAAAGTGAAGGGAACAAGAATTGAGATTTGGGATAAAGATACAGCCGGTAAAAACCCTGACGAGAAACTTATTAAGCTTGCCAAAAATCTCCATGGGCGGTTAATAACGACGGATTACAATTTAAACAGGCTCGCAACGACTTCAAATATTACGGTTTTAAATATTAATGAGTTGGCTAACTCAGTCCGTGCAATAGCTATTCCGGGAGAGAGTCTAAAAATTAAAGTTGTCCATTTAGGCAAGGATGCTAAACAAGGGGTAGGATACCTGCCGGACGGGACAATGGTTGTTGTAGAAGACGGGGCTGAGCTGGTTGGCAGGGAAATCCAGACTGAGGTTTCAAGGTTGATACAGGTAGCGGCAGGGAGGATGATTTTTGTCAAGCTTAGAGGTGCATAGTGGCAGAGAGACAATGATGCAAAGATACAAAGTTAGTAAACTTTGAATCTTTGAAACTCTATATCTTTGAAACTATCAAAATATGGAAATAAAGAACAAAGGTTATCACAAACTGATAGTTTGGCAAAAGGCCAGAGAATTAGTGCTCCTTATTTATCAGTACACAGAAAATTTCCCAAAATCTGAGGAGTTTGGTCTTAAAAGTCAGCTGAGAAGAGCTACCGTTTCCGTCATGCTCACGATAGTTGAGGGACATAGAAGAAAATCCAAGAAAGACTTTCTACATTTTCTTAATATTGCGATGGCTTCTTTAACAGAAGTTGAAGCTGCGTGGGAGATTTGTTTTGATCTTAAATTCATCAATGAATCTATTTTTAAGATAGTAGAGGATAAGAGAACTGAGTTGGCAATTATTCTGGAAGCATTTATTAAAGGTTTGTCCAAGCACAATTAATAGGTTTCATAAGGTTCACAGATACATAGAGTCAAAGGGTAGAGTATTTAACTTTGAAACTTTGGATCTCAGTCAACTTTGTACCTGTGTTTCTCCAACCACTTATCCACATTCCCGGCTTTAATGTTAATAACTCACTATAGTTAATTTAGATTGATAGGACAGCTTAAACTAGATAACTATCCCCGCTATAAAACTCTAGGCCAGGTGTTTTTTCCTGGTAATTTTGCTATAGGGTTCTAATCTATTGACAAATAGTTTTGGCTATGTTAATCTCGTTTGGAATACCAAAACAATATGTTTAATATAGGTTTAAAAAAGGAAATCAAGAGAAAAAGAAAAATTGGCCAATATGACCAGATGGCAACACAGGTAAAGAAAATACTTGAACAAAAAGAACAAGGCTTAATTCTAATGGTCAGGGGATAGAGTCACAAAAAAAGAGCATTACTACCGCAGACGGACTCGAATAGCAATGCCCTTTTTAATTATTACAATGATAACTTCAAGAGCAGTTAGAAGTTATCATCATCATTCTAGAATTTCATATTCTAGAAAAGTTGTCAAGGGGTCATTTCAAAGCTAAAGAAGAGTGATTTATATTTGGCCTAAAAAGATTGAGTAAAAAAGTGATGTAAAGTTTTTAAGGTTGTAATTTGGAGTGGGGACTAAGCAAAGCTTGCCTATTTGCTTCGCAAAAGGTAATCTAAGAATTTTTGTCGGCGGGGTAATATTTTGAGCTGGGGACTAATCTAGGGCAGGGATTAGTTCCCAGTCCACAGTATTACTCACAAAATTCTTGCGGTTAGGGATTAGTTCCCAGTCTGGGTTACAACTTTTTTGTAGGGGACTAAGCAAAGCTTGCCATTTGCTTCGCAAAAGGTAATCAACACGCCCTCCGGTTTCACTGGAGCAGGGCAGGGATTTATGACTTTGCAAGCTTCGCTTAGTTACCAGTATTGATGATTACCTTTTTACAGCATCGGATACGTACCCACACCTTTATCCCGAGTGTTCAATACTGTTTAGTTTAATATAAATTGACGATCGTTCAAAATGATTAAACTATTGATTGAAACTATATATACTAAATATACTAAATATACTAATCCACATACCCGGCGACTTATCCACAAAAGTTACTCATTAGATATCCTGTAGCAAAGATATTAAAATTATTAATCGCGCAAGTATAACCCATATAATATGTATGTTTCTCTAACTTGAGCAGAGTATTGACATTTAATATTTACCCATAGTATAATCCCAAATCTAAAATATAAAATCTAATTTGGCACTGAAATTTCCCAAGTTAGATAAAATAAATGAGAAACCCAAACAGAGAACCAATAACAAGAAGAGCATTTATGGCATTACTGGCCAGAGTTGGAGGCACACAGGCTGCTAGGCCAGTTGCTCAAGGTTTAGAAAAAGCGGCACAGGTTATAACATTAGTTACTGCTGGTGTTGGAGGAGTAACTACCCAAGAATCTTCTACAGCCCAAGCAGCTCCTGCTGTAAATATATGTATCCCTGACCAGAATAATTCAGATTGTAAAGACGGGACAGAACCAGGTTTACCATGCGAAGAGCAGCCCCGTGAAGTTGATATCCAAACCCAGTATGTTCTAACTAAGACTCCAGACTACACCAGCCCGGAGCAAGCTATTGCTGCTTTATCTAATCGAACTGGTATTTTAAGAGGTTACGATCGGGCTATTGATCCATGGAGTTTAGACCCAGAAACTGCAACTCCTTTAGATAGAGTGAATTTTTTAGATCCAGCTTTTGAAGTTCGAGTTCGTACCCTGCCTGGCAGCCATAGTTGGGCTAGAGCGATAGATAGTTATGGAAGAGAATTGCCTTATGGTTCACGAGTTGGTAGAAACGCAATCTATACCAGCCGGGATGATTTGCCAACAGTTAGGTATATAACTCAAGGTGTAGGAGATCTTTTGAGGCCAGGCATGGATAAAGTTGATGGAATACGAAAGCCAAATTTGCCTTCAATAGTAATTGTACATTCAGTTGAAAAACCAAGCGGTGGGATTAAAACTCATCCTGATGGAAGTCCGCAGACATGGTTACATGAAGCTCCTACTTGTCCAAGATGCTATGGAGTTCCATTGAAGAGAATATTAAATAACACAGGGGAAGCTGAATACACCCGTTCTTTAAATGGTAAACCTACAGATATCGTTAAGCCTGAAGAAAGTGGAGTTGCTATTGTAAGAGCTAACATTGAAGATTTTGCACAAAAGGGAGCACCTTGGAAATAAAAATGAAAAGATTTATAAACAGCACAACTAAATATTCTAGGTTTGCATTGTTTATTGTAGCTATTTTGATGTTTACAACATTATCTATAAGAGGAATTGCAAACCATACACTTTTTTCTCGAGGACCAGAGGTAGCAGTTGCAGATACTGATGGCAGTGATAGTAATGACAGCTCAAATAATCCTGGAGGATGTGGTGATTGTAATAAAGAAGAGTCTCATGAGAATCCTCCTGAGGAAGATGGAGATGAAGATAAAGAATGTCCAGCAGGAACAATAGCAACTAAAGTAGTTAAAAAGGTTAAGAAAAACGGAAAAGCTGTATTTAAAACTGTATGCAGCACTCCTACACCCACACCTACTCCTACACCTACACCCACACCCACTCCAACCCCGACTCCTACTCCCACACCAACTCCTACACCAACACCTCCGGCCTCGATCCAGTGTCCTGTTGGTAAAATCGGTAAAATTGTAAACTCGGTTGTGGTTTGTGTTGCGCAAAACCAGGAACAGAACCAGAATCAAACCCAGAATAATAACCAGACTCAAAATGTTACCCAGACTGTAAATGCTACCGGAGGAACAGCCGTTGCTACAAGTAATTCAACCAGCAACGCTTCGGTTAATGTAACAGTAAATAATCCCTCTCAAGAAGTTGTCAGGGAGGTAAAAATTGTTCAAGCTGCACCTCAAGTTGTAATGCAAACTAAAGGGGATATTAAAGAGCTGCCAAAAACCGGTTTGCCTCTTGCAGGTTGGGCACTGGCTTCATTATTACCCGCCGGCGCAGGATTTAAAAAGTTCGGTAAAAAATCAGAAGAAACCAGTGCAAACTCAATCTGGATGGAGAGACAGCTCAACTCTTGACACAACCTTGGAGTTATGGTTCAATTGAAATGCCTTAAGACTTCTTAAGTTTTTCCTAAGCCTTTTCAAAATTCAAAATTCAAAGTGTTTGTAATACAAATCTTATAGATAAAAACCAAAATGCAAAATTACAATTCAAAATTCAAAGTTTTCTATGAAGCTCCACGGCTAAAGCCGTGGTATCTTCTCAGTACAGCTTCACAGCAAAGCTGTTCAGCTGACGCTCGGAATTTTCAATTCCTCGCGGAAAGCAATTCACCCACGGATAAATCCGTGGTGCTCTTTTGCTTTGCTGATAGAAAACTACAACAACTTTTCACTTTTCACTTCTCACTTTGCACTTAATTTTATGGCCAATACCCGTTCTTTTAAACCAAAACCCATTTCTAAATCTGATACTCCTGAAGTTGAGGAGATAGTTGGCGGTGCTGAAAACTCAGAGAGTCAGAGAGTCAGAGAGTCAGAGAGTCAGAGAGTCAGAGAGTCAGAGAGTCAGAGAGTCAGAGAGTCAGAGAGTCAGAGAGTCAGAGAGTCAGAGAGTCAGGGGTCCGAAAATTCTGAATCTTCTGAAGCTCCTGTAAACCGACCTGCGGAGTCTTCCGAGCGTGAAGACGCTAGTTCCGCTACGTATTCTGAAAACCGTTCCTACCGCCCGCGCTACGAAGATAACGGTTATGGTAATGGGGATTACCGCGGAGGTTACCGCAGGCCCGGAGCAGAATCAATGCGCGATGTCCCGACAGAAGACGTGTCAGGCTATTTGGATATAATGCCGGAAGGACATGGGTTTTTGCGGCCGAAATATATACCTTCTGATATGGATGTATATATTTCTGCCAGCCAAATCCGAAGGTTTAATTTGCGGGCCGGGGATTTTGTTGAAGGAGGCGCACGCCAGCCAAAGGAAAACGAACGCTATTTCGGGTTGCTTCAGGTGAGCAAAGTCAACGGCAAAGAAGCTGAGAGTTTTGTTTCCGAAAACACAGCTTCCGGAAGGCCTGGGAAATCTAAAAGGGTAAAATTTGAAGACTTAACAGCAATTTATCCTAACAGGCATCTTAAGCTTGAAACCGGTAAACTCCCATTATCCCAGCGGGTAATTGATTTAATTGCACCGATCGGGTTTGGCCAAAGGGGAATGATTGTTTCGCCTCCAAAAGCCGGTAAAACCTCTATCCTTAAAGATTTGGCAGCCGGTATTTCCAAAAATCACCCTGAAGCAGTTTTGATGGCGGTTTTGGTGGGAGAGCGGCCTGAAGAGGTAACAGATTTATCCCGTTCAATCAAAGGCGATGTTATTGCCTCAAATTTTGATGAACCGGCTGAAAACCAAACCAGGGCTGCTGAAGTTGCGCTGGAGCGGGCTAAAAGGCTTGTGGAAGAAGGCAAAGATGTCATAATTTTGCTCGATTCAATCACCAGGCTCGGACGTGCTTACAATTTATCCGTCCCTCCTTCAGGAAGGACTCTCTCCGGAGGATTTGATCCGGTTGCGCTATATCCGCCTAAGAAATTTTTCGGAGCCGCAAGAAATTGCGAAGAAGGCGGTTCGCTGACGATAATAGGTACAGCTTTGGTCGATACAGGCTCAAGGATGGATGATCTAATTTATGAAGAGTTTAAAGGTACGGGCAACATGGAACTCCACCTTGACAGAAGACTTTCGGAAAGAAGGATCTTCCCGGCGATTGATGTATCGGCATCAGGAACCAGGCAGGAACAGCTGATGTTTACTAAAGAAATTTATGACAAGATGGTGGTGATGCACAGGATGCTCCGGCTTTTGAATGAATCGGAACAGACTGATTTGTTCCTGAGCCAGCTTGCTAAAACGGATGACAATACTGAATTTTTAACTTCACTAAAAGACTTTAAATAAGTCTCTTAAGTCACCTACGTTGCTTAAGAGACTTGAAAAATTTCCTTGACTGCTTCTGCTAAAATGTACTCTTAAATGCCGTCTCTCCTCTCCGACCTTAAATCCCTGTTTAAATTCTTACTGGTTTACCAGGCAAAGAAGACCGCCAGGGTTGCACTGGCTCTTGAAACATTCAAAAATACCGCAGTAGCGGTCTTAATGCACAGGCGGGGCAGGATGCAGAAATATTTTTTTCATGCATCGATGCTTGGACTTGTGATAATTGGTTTGGTTTCCTCGGGAATCTTTGGATCAGACGCGATTATGGTTAAATCATTTCCGGGAGTCGGCGAGCCTGATCCGACGATTATCGAGACTTTTGATCCTAATGCTTCGGGGCTTAGCCTGAAGTCTCTTGTTGATTTTAAAACCTCAATCTCCGAGAAGCCAAGGTCAGAAATTATCGAATATGAAGTTGCGCAGGGCGATACTCTTTCTTCGATTGCTTCTAAATTCGGGATTTCGCAGGAGACAATTAAATGGGCAAATAAGATGGATTCGGTTGACACAATTAAGCCCGGAGAAAAACTGAAAATTTTGCCAGTCTCAGGCGTTGCACATATTGTTAAGTCAGGTGACACCCTGGAATCGGTAGCTAAAATTTATGATACCGGATCGCAGGGGATTTTAGACTTTCCATTTAATGACGTGCCTGATGATTTTAAGCTTCAGATTGGACAAGTATTAATTGTTCCTGACGGTGTTCCACCGGAAGCGAGAGTAACTCCCCGGCCCAAGCCAAAGACCTTTTTTGCAAAGGGGCCGCAGTCAACATTCCAGGCACCCGGAGGGGGTAATTTTATGTGGCCGGTTAACGGACAGATGTCCCAGTATTTTGCCTGGTATCATCCCGGGATTGATCTTGCAAACAGGGCCGCACCTGCGATATACGCCGCCGATGGAGGGACTGTGGTGGTTGCAGGCTGGCCGGATAATTACGGATACGGCAACAGGGTGGTTGTCGATCACGGTAATGGCTACCAGACCCTGTACGCCCATTTGTCCAATATCTATGTCTCAGCCGGACAAAGCATTTCCCGGGGCCAGTCAGTCGGGCAGATGGGTTCAACAGGCAGGTCAACCGGAACACACCTGCATTTTGAGATACGGTACAAAGGGATTGCTGTAAACCCACTGGCAATACTAAAGTAATTCAAAATTCAAAGTGCAAAATGCAAAAGTATTGTACTTTGCTACGCAAAGATTATAGTTTTGCTACGCAAAACTTCAAAAATTTTGACTTTTGAGTTTTGACATTTGACTTTGTTAAACTATCTAGATGTCCCGATTCTTAAGTTCTTTCCTATTTAAGTTGATCCTGACTGTAGTAATTTCTATTTTTATCGGTTTCCAGGTTGCTAAAATCAATCCCGATTCAATCGGGATTGAATTTAAAGAAGCCGAGTATAGTTTCAGAAAAATTTTGGCAAGCCAGCCGGAAATGACCACTGACAATAAACTGCAGTCCCGGGTGGGATCTTACCTCGAAGAGAAAGAGGGTGAATATTCAGTATATGTAAAAGATTTAAAGCCTGAAGGGAAACGGAATGTTTGTATCCGGTGCGAAGAAACCTTTGAAGCTGCCTCACTATATAAACTTTTTTTAATGGCAGCAAGCTACCAGGCGGTTTATGAGGGCAAACTAACACAAGACAGCGAAATTTCTGCCAAAATGAGTCATCTAAAGGCAGTTTATGGAGATGTCGATTTTGGTTATGAAAGTTTTTCGGATGAGGAGGTAATTGCTTATACAGTAGGTGAATCTTTAGATAGGATTGCCTCGGTTTCTGATAATTTTGCCGCATTGATGCTTGCCGAAAAAATTGGCTGGGAAAGTATTCAAGATATTGCAGATGAAACCGGGCAGGGAAAAACTTCCATTCAAAACCCTATTACAACTTCCTCAAAAGATGTCGGGCTCTTTCTGGAAAAACTATACAACGGGGAAATCGTTTCGCTTGAATCTTCAGAGCAAATCCTGGATATGTTAACCAAATCTAAACTGAATAACAGAATTCCTGCCAGGCTTCCGGAAGGAGTAAAAATCGCCCATAAAACCGGGGAATTATCGCGGGTCCGTAATGATGCAGGCATTGTATTTTTGGAAGGCAACCCGTATGTTATTGTACTGATGAGTAAAAATCTAAAAGGGGAGGATGAAGGGGTGGAGAATTTGGCGGAAATATCAAAGATAGTTTATGAATACTATAATGCAAATTAATTTTCAATTTTCAATTTACAATCAATGCTACATTAAATCATTGAAAATTCATTGAAAACTGAAAATTGGTACTTGAAAATTAAATTACTGGGCCCGTAGTCTAATGGTAAAACTCCTGGCTGGCAGTCAGGTAACAGGGGTTCGATTCCCCTCGGGTCCACTAGCGAAGCGGTTCTCTAATCACTTTTTCACAGCAGGCGGGGTGGCAACATTAGGCTCATTTTGCAGCTGATCCAATGGGACTTGCGGCAGCCTTGGGTTTGTCAAAGCTCCATTTTGTGTACCTGCGGGAGCTGTGATGCCGGAGTTTTGGGCACTGCCTGTAGCTATCCTGGCCTTCAAATCTTTTAAGTAATCAGCTGCAACTTTATAGTCAGGGTTTTCGGTATTAGTCTGGAGTAATTGGACGACTTTCTCACCAATAGCCTCAGCTTCCTTAAGGTTTCCTTTATCCCGCAGGGCTATTGATAAGTTGTAATAAGCATTTGCAAAGTCAGGTTTTAAGTTAACTGCATCGTCGAAGAACCGGATTGCCATGTCGTAATTTTTAATTGAATAATATAGACCCCCGACATTAAGCCTGAGTAAAGGATTGTAGGGGTCCAGGTTAATAGCCCTGCCGTAACCATCCAGAGAAAACTGAAGTGCGTTTTGTGCAACACCAGTAATTTGGCGGTATATTGAAGCTAGTATTTCCCAGTTTTGGGCGCTTCGGGGTGATAAAGCAACTCCCGCACGGGCCTCATTGATTGATTGCGAAAGAAACTGCTGGATGTTAGCTTTATCCTGGTCAGTCAAAGATCCCTGGGGGCTGGCTTCATTTGGGGCTTTGGCCTGGGCAATGGCATTGGCTATCAGGAAGTTAGTCTGGGCCATATCTGTCCTGTACAAGTCTATTAACGGATTTAAATTTTCGGCTTTCCTTAAGTGATCATAAACAGTTAATCCTTTTTGTGATATAGAGTTAAGTCCCATCCTGTGATAGACATCTGCTGAAACCACCCGGTAAGTCTGCCACATCCCTACAAGAGATAAAATAATAATGGGTATGAACAAAATTATTGGTAAGACATCGCCGGTGATCATGTTGTCAAAAGATGCAGAGCTGATTCCGGTTCTTTGCGTAATCTTTTGGGTTTTTATCCCGAGGGTAAATTCTTCAACCTTGCCCTCTGATTTCCTGAGCGCAATTAATGAGGCAATAATTAAAATACCCAAAACCCAGGTGACAGGAGTGGAGGTATGCAGCGCGAGTATAAGTATTAAAGTAAATATTGATAATCCCAAACCCGCTGTTAAGCTGTCTTCGCTTTTTATAACCTTTGAGGCTATCTTAAACATCATTAAGACGGCTGATAAGAAAGCTAAAAATCCAAGGGCTCCGAGTGTGGCCAGGACTTGAAGGTACTCATTAAATCCGGTGTCAAAACGCAAATTCCAAAGCTGTGTTAAATTAATGCCTGGCGGTTTGTACTGGGTAAAATTGAACAGGAATGTCGAAGGCCCGCTGCCAAAAGCCGGCCTGTCCCGGAAAGAGGAAATTGCAACCTTCCAGCTGGCTACGATAGGAAGCTGGATCTCTTTAAAGGAAGCATTAAAAGCTTCCCTCTTAACTTGTAAAGGGTTTTTCTTGGCCAGGGGAATAAACCCTAAGGCAAAAATTAAAACAGAAATTATTAAAGGGGCCAGTAAAAACGGAAGCTTATCTTTGAGGTTTTTTTTGTCCGAGAGTAAAATTACCAGTAAAACCACGGCCACGCCCAATACAATCAAATTTAAACTGCCCACCAGAACTAAGGTTATACCGAATACAGCTGCAGCAATAAGAGAGAGGGGAAGCCCGAGTATTTTAGTGGGCTTAATAATGTGTGTATATACAATAGGAAGAAGCAGCAATATCATTGCGGCTGCTGAAAAACTGCTTCCGCTTGGATTAAAAACCATATTTTTGGCAAATGATAAGGGAAGATAGATCCCGAAATAGGAGAAAACGGCAACTGCCGAGTTAATAATTACGCTTGCGATTAAAGCAAAGATAATAATTCTTCCCTGGACTACAGTTCTTATATTGGATGCAGCTATAAAATATAACAATATATATATAATCCAGGCAATTGCGCTGCCATGGACCCTGGGGAAGTTGCCAAATATTGAAACGTAAGTTGAAGTTGACAAAAAAGTTGAAATCAGGACAGTTATAGCAAGTAATAAAAGAGGTATGTCAAGAGGCGTGCGTGTAATAATAACCTTACCTTGAAGGACCCAGGAAAAAGACCAAAGAACGAGTAAAATCAGTACAGCAGCAGCTAAAAATGCAATTTTGGGTATTTCAAAAAATTCAGTCGTTAAGCTTGTAAATAATAGTGGAGTGAGGGCAGCTACCGCAACCAGAATCCCGAAAATTAGCTTTTCTATTATGGCGGAAAGATTGTCGCGCATTTTTTGATCTACCCCGATTTAATCGGGGTTTCATTAATGTAGATTTATTTTCTGCTGTTGTCAACCCTGAAAAAAGGTTTTTTGGCTTTAAAAATGAGTGCTTAACTAACCTTTAGATATATTAGTAGACTCTAAAATATAGACTGATATATTCATCAAAATTAACCAATTTTTAAAAAAAAAATGAAATCTGACTACTTAAAGAAATAAATTTGTTCAAGATTGATTTCTTTGTCTTTTGTAATACTGTCTAATACAAACGCTGCCTTACTGTCAGAAAGTAAGGAGTATGAGGTTTGCGCAGCAGCAAGTGCAGCATCTTTGTTCTTTAATTTATATTCGGATAATGACAGAAGAAGCCAGAGCTCCGGGTTTTTAGGATATTTTTTTATAGCTAAAGATGCAATTTCCCTTGCCTCTTTCGGGTCCTCATCCATTAATATGAGCCTGGCTAAGCTAATGTATCCGAAATAAGCACCTCCTGAAAGGTCAATCGTCTTTTGATATGACTCTTTTGCTTTATCAAATTGTTTATCCCTTTCGTATATTAAGCCAAGATTATGCCAGCTGGTATACCAGTATGGAGCCAGGCTTATAGATTTTTCAAATTCCGCTTTAGCCTCGTTATAGCGGGTTTGTCTGTACAGAGAAACTCCGTAATTATTCTGCAGATCAAAGCTGTCATTATTAATTTTAACGTCATGGGAATAAAGTGTATAAATATTCCTCCAGTCAAAAGTCCTTATACTTGTGCGTACCGATAAAAAGGCCGTGATAATTATTATGATCAATAAGCCGTTTGACTTGATTAAGTCGTTTTTGATTTTCAGGCTGGTTAAGGAAACAGCAATAATTCCAATCAGTCCCACCGCAGGAAAATAGAACCATCTGTCGGCAACCGTCATATCCAAAGGTACAATATTGCTGTTTAAACCAAGTCCCAAACCGAGCCAGATTATGAAGAAAAGGTAGGGTTTAAAGGAATCGCGGTTTTTCTTCCAGATAATAAGCCCGATGTTAAACAGGATTAATGCAAGAGCAAGCCCGAAACCTAAAGGCAGATAAAAGTCACTAAATCCGGAAGGGGTTTTGACAAGCCAGTGCTGGGAGATGGCAAGCTCGTTAGGGTAAAAAAATGTCTTAAAGTAATAGAAAAATATTTTGGGGATCGTTAAAAGCCGCTCCTCAAAGGAGGCTCTGATTATTGGCGCGAGTCCTGCCTGCTGATAATAAACCTGCGCAATCCCGAACCTGAGAATTGCGTATGTACTGAGAGTTGCAGTGACTGAGAAAAATATCTTCAAGAAAAACTTTTTCTTAAACAGGAAACCATACACTAAGCTTATAAGAATATAAAGAAATCCTGTTTCTTTTGAAAGTATCGAGCAAAGCAGAAGAATCGACAGGACTGCATAATGTAAAAATTTATCACCTCCCTGCCGGATTAAAATTAAGGATAAAATTCCGAAGAAGAAAAAAAGAGTATCTTGCAGGGCAGAGATGTACGCTACTGTTTCAACATTAATCGGGTGGACTAAAAAAACCAGTGAAGCCAAAAATGCCTGCCACTCTTTAAAGAATTGCTTCAAAAATAGAAACAATAACACAGAGCTTGAAATATGAATAATCAGCTGGAATAGATGGAAAAAAGCCGCCTGAGGACCGAAAAAGGTATAAATTATTGAAAAAAACATAGGCATGAGCGGCTTGTAATATAGACCAATTAGTTTTTCACCTCCGCCCGAATAAAAAGTACTCCCTGAGAAGAAATACTGGATATTTGCAGCAGAGTGTACGGCGTCGTTACGGACAAGCTGGTCAAAATCATCCCAGACAAAGTCATTAAACAGGATATTAAAATAAAGGAGAAATCCTGCGGCTATCAAGCCCAGGATGAACCTGAAGCGAAACAGAGATCGTTGCATACAATATATTCTAGGAGTATTCAGTTTAAAGTCAAATACTCACTCAGCCTAGACTTAATTAATTTTATTGTGATATATAAATCCTTTTATTAGTATGAACATCCCCTCCTGTTGTCTTGAAATAGGGTTTCAGGGTTTGGTCAACCGTTAAGATAATGGCTGAGGTATAGTCTACCCCACGGGCGTTTTGGCATGTTAGCTTAAAATGGTAACTACCAATATCGGAGATTAAGGGCAGGGCCTCTCTTCCTGCCTCTGCTTTATTATTACTCCAGGCAGAGGTTAATGCAGCAGAAGGTATAGGGTTAGTTGAGGGTATGGAAGCAGTGCAGGCATCAGGTCCTGCAGGGATATCAGTTGTATTCCAGGAGATGGTTACAGGGATATTTTGTTTGACAGTTAAGTAAGGGACGTCACTGGATGATTTTGTTATTCCGTTAGCGGTTAAGAATAGACTTACTGTAGGCAAAGGACACTGCCTTGTCCTCAGGCCTACCCAGTTAGAAGGGGTCCTTCCATCAGGGGCTCCAGGGCCTACAGAGATTATTTTATAGTAATAGATTGTTTTCTGCTTCGGGGCCTGATTCACAACAACACTATTTTTAGGGTCATTGAAGCTAAATTTGTTAGCATTAGATCCTTCCCCAAAATGGGGATCAGGATAGGTAAGTAAACTCCCATCTCTTTTACTGGTTATACCAGTAGGAGATCTCCAGACTTCATAATATGTAGTACGGTCTGTCTTATCCCACCTGATTGTTACCTCAGGAAGGCTATTGACACACCTGTCAGATATTCTTGTAAATACAGGTACAGAAGGAGGGGCACAGGGAGCAAGGGCAGTTACATCTATTTTATCTGTGACTTTCTCCTTACCTTTTTTATTAACGCTAATATATTCAAGGGAATACTTAATATCTGCTTTTTCTGCAAAGGTAACAGCATGATCATCAAAACTTAAGACATCACCGGCAAATGGACTGCCGGGAACCTGAGTACCATCTTTATATAACCTGTACTGCCTGTTTTCCATAGCAGTCCAGCTTAACTTTATATAACCTGAGGTACAAAAATAATCAGCCTTAAGACTTAAAGTAACTTTATTCCCGCTGTCATCAGTACTGCTATCTGAACCTTCAATCCCATTCCCTCCATCAGGATTAGAACCATCATTATTATCTGATCCATTACCTGCTCCAGGATCACCATAATCATCACTATCTATGGGGCCTCCAGAATCACTTCCTGCTCCTTCACCTGCACCACCTCCTCCTAAATCACTTCCTCCAGGTCCACCTCCTGTTTCTGTCGGGCCACCACCTCCAAGTCCTCCAAAATCAAAACCCCCAAATCCTCCATCAAATCCACCAAAATCAAACCCACCCCCGCCACCTTCTGGATCTCCTCCCTCTTCTTGAGCATATAGAGGAGTGATATAAAAAATAGGGTTACTTGTAAGGAATATAAATATGGTTAGGGTGGACAGAAACCGCATTAATTTTAGTATGACAAAAATGATCTAACCTTGCAATGAATTAATTTAAGAGGGGACAATACGAAAAGGGACTCTTATGGCTCCTTGGCCATTTATTGTGAAATACCCGTACCATTTTCCAACAGCTGCATTTGGGTTGTTGATATAGAAAGGGAATGCAGTCGATCCCGAAGGATTTTTTATTACAGAATCTGGATTTGGTGTAGCCGCTAAGCATTGACCGTTTACTTCTTTATAAGGAGTATTGCCAATTCTATCCCCTGGATTTAATTCACTCCGGTCAAGAAAAGTCCAAAACTTCCCACTATTGTTAGGGATATTTCCACCTGAGTCTAATAGATTTTCTAAGGGTTTGGGGAAACCATCATCCCAATTAATCCGATCATTTCGGGCAATTCTAGGATTAGTTAATTTATTTAACGAAGCAAGAGGTGTGCCTAATAATGTTTCGCATGGAGATGCTTGTGCCGGTGGTTCTGAAACGGGTTCGGCTGCTACTGGTTCAGGCGAGGGGGCAGCAGTTGGTTCTGCAGCTGGGACTGCGAGAGAACTTGCGAATTTAGTTGCTCTTGCAGGATCAGCTAAGTCTGCCATAGTAGCGCGTGGTACAGGCACTTGAGCCACTTGATCTATACAGGTTTGTGGATCTTCTGCTCCTGGGAATGCTCCATCTGGACAAACTGCTCTAAAAAATGGAGTGGATTGATCTTCTGGGTGTCCAGCTCTTAGAAATCTTCTATAAACTCCCTGTTGATCCGGGGTTTTAATTGAACCATCCTCATTAGGTCTGTTATCAAAACAGAGTTCAAGTACCTTGGTTTCAGGACCACAAGGGTTAATATCAGCTGCAGATGCTTGGCCCGGGCCATCATAGAGTTGAGAAGAAGCAGTAGTTGCTTCTTGAGCAGAGGCGCGATTTGCTCTTGAACCGAAAATTCCCGCAATCATAAGTCCGGCTGCTCCCTTTAAGACCTCTCTTCGGGTTAGATTACTTGCTAATAATCTGGCTAAGCTGTCAATCAAATGAGTCTGAGCTCCGGAATTGGAAATCCCTTCAGATAAACTGGGTTGTGGTAGTTCAGGCGTTAATTGCATAGATATAGGCTAGAGAATACCATATTTATGTAAGAAATTCAACTAAACTGAGCCTAAGGCTGGACTACTGACACACCTGTCAAAGTCCAGCTTTTCCTGAAAAAGTCATAATATATGGCTATTTTTACCTTTTGACCTGGCTTCAGGCTAGGCGTGGTTGCAGGGGTCCTTTTATCCAGTTTTTCAGTGAAGTAAAGAGTATTTTTATTGGTTACAAACTTAGGTCCATCTGTGATTTCAACCTCAGGAGTTAATTCTAAAACAGGAAAACTGCCTTTAATTTCCTTTAATTTAATCTCAAAGATGTACCTTACAATAGCGCCTCTGACAGCAGGCTGGTTGTAGCTGACAGGCAGGCTTTGTGCCTGATCTGATCCGGTGATTCCTGATTCAGTTGCTGTCTGGCTATTTTCTAAAGAGGGAAGGGATTTGAAGGGACCGTTGCTGCCGGTAAAGACAAAAACTCTAAGTATTATTGAGATTAAAATGATAACAAGCGAGACAACAACCGCAATTAAGACAATCTTTTTCCTGTCCATAAACTATTATCTGACTAAAACAAATTCAAAGTCAACTTACAGTGCAACAGTAACTCCAATACTGCTTGTGTGTTTTCCGCCGCTGTTATCTTCAAGCTCAACTGTTATCGTATGCGATCCTTTATCTCCCTGCGGGAATTCAACATGAAAAGCAAAAGGCTCGGTTGTTTGGGTGGATTTATTTGCTCCGTCAAGTTGCCAAACTACTTTTTTTATTCCTGCGGGGGAATTGGCGCGGGCCAGCACATCAAAAACCCTGGGAACATTAGCTCCATTGGGAATATTGACAATTGATATAACCCCTCCGTCTCCACCGGCGGTTGAGAACCCCGGGATACCCGAGCACCCTTTATCAGTTCCGACAAAAAGGGGATTTGCCGCAGTTAAAACCCATTGGTTTATTCCTTCCTGCCATTTGTTTGCACCAGTCGGGTCATCCTCTTTCAAAAGTATGACATCTTTATCTTCCGCGTCCTCACCATCATTTGCCTGCCTGTGGGGATTAACCTTGCAAACTTTAAGACGCTGATAAGAAGGTGCAGCGGAAGTAGGTTCCGTGCCTTTTTGATAAAATTCCTTGCGCTTGGGTGAGCCATCTTTGGCTTGACCTCCCATTAACCCGTCGATCTCAACTTCGATGACGCTTTCAGGTTTAGGAACGGTTTCATTAGGTTTGTCTTTCAGCGCGGCGTTCATGATTTTTTGCCAAATAGGGGATGCGCCAGTTATACCAGAAGCGATTTTGGGATCCATGACCGAATTATCATTATTTCCAACCCAAACACCAACTGCTGCCAAAGGAGAATATCCAATCGTCCAGTTGTCGCGCTTTTGGTCGGTAGTACCGGTTTTAACTGATACGGTTTTTCCAGGGATATTCAAAATAGAGTTGGAACCGAAAGCCGCTGTTCTTGCTCCGTTATCAGCTAAAATATTTGAAATTATAAAAGCGATACCTTCATCCAGCACCTTAACCCCGTCAGTTGGACGGTATTCATAAAGGTTTTTACCGGAGGCATCCTCAACTTTTAAGATAGTGATCGGCTCCTGTCTCCTTCCCTGGTTTGCAAAAACAGCAAAAGCCGATGTTAAATCAAGAAGTTTAACTTCCCGTCCGCCCAGTGTCAGAGACAATCCTACTGAGCTGACATTTTCTGCGGTTGGCTCCCAGGTGGACAGTCCCATCCGGTAACCCAAATCTAAAACATTTTTTACGCCGACCAGAGCAAGCATCTTAACAGCAGGAATATTATAAGAATTTCCCAGTGCATACCTTACTTGAGTCGGACCGTGATATTGGCCGTCATAATTAACCGGAATATATTCAGGTAAACCAGCACCGCCCGGAAAAACGGTTTTAACGTCTATTAAAACTTGTGAGGCGGTATATCCTTTTAACAAACCCACGGCATAGGTAATCGGCTTGGTTGCCGAACCTGGTTGTCTCTGGCCTAAAGAAACATTAACGTTTCCTTCAAATACACAGTTTTTCCCTTCTATGCAGCCTTCTGGTTCGGACGCACCGAAGTAATCTTTACTTCCAGCCATTGATAAAATTTCACCGGTTTTAGGATCTAAAACTACTGCGGCTGCATTGCCGACTTCGTAATTTTTAAGCTTATCAACTTCTGATTTTAAAATATCCTCGACTTTTTCCTGGAGTTTATAATCAAGAGTCGTGACAACTTTTAATCCGCCCTGTTCAACAGTCCTGGTGTCATATTGTTCCTCAAGTTTTTGCTTGACGTATAAAACAAAGTGCGGAGCTTTAAAACCTATTTCATTTTGGGACGTCCTGTAAATTAATTCCTGGTTTTTTGCCCGGTTGGAATCTTCATCAGCGATATATCCATCCTCAACCATCCTTCTTAAAACTTCTGCCTGGCGGACTTTAGCCAATTCAGGTTGTGAGCCGTAGGGGGAGTAAACCGAAGGACGCTGAGGGAGCCCGGCCAGCAGTGA